>NZ_JBFTSN010000006.1:0-63503 GCF_056400045.1 Paenibacillus sp. 01L418 | reverse complement strand
TCTACATGCTGCATGATCCCGTAACCATGACGAGTCTCTATAAGCGACAGCAAAATATAAAAAGCCGTTTCCGACATAGGCAAATAATTGCGAAGTAATTTCTCCATTGTGACTCGGCTCCTTTTGTGTGGAACTACTGAAAGTGTATATCACCCCATGTTATATCGCATCTCGATATATCATGATGTGATTGTATCACGACACGATATATAAGTAAATCATTCCCATGCAAAAAGAAGACCACTGCTCGTACGCAGTGGTCTTCTTTGTTACCATTTAGGCGTTGGTATACTGCTCGCCATTATGTTCCATCATTCACAACAAGCCCAAAAATCGTCGCCATTGTAATCGCCTGTGCAGGCGAGATGATGCAGCGCCGCAAATCCTCTAGCGACGCGCCTAAGCTGTTAAATTCACAGCTGCTAATATCGATGCCACCAAGCTTCGTCTGTGAAAGCTGCGCTTGATCGATATTTGTTTCATGCAGAAAGAAATTAGCTAATGTCATATTGGACATGTCCGCTTTGGCTAACGAGCTTTTGTCGAATTTAACGCCTTTGGCATTGGTGAAGCGCAGTACGGCATAATCCGCCACACATTGCTCGAACCTTACGTTGCGCAGCATTGAGCCTGTCAAATCCATGCCAAGCAGCTTGCAATTAAGGAATGTGACCCTATGAAATACCGCTTCACTTAGATCGATATTTGATAAATCGCAGTTGTCAAAACGAACATCGGTAAATTCCGCTTTTCGCAGGCTTGTCGCCCGAAACGATACGTTATTAAACACCACGCGATCAAAACAAGGCTTATAAGCCGATTGATTATGAACACCGCTGTCTTGAATGATGCTGTCGCTAATCTCAATCTCATCCGCCCATTCGTAATCAGGAACGTCTAAAGATTTCAATTCGCTTGCTATTTTAGGAGCTTCAATTTTCTCTTTTTTGCTGGACATAAGTATGAGGACCTGCCTTTATTATGAAATAAAATCTATACAACCTCAGCTTCTTTATATTATACACTTTCAAATCCTGATAGGACGAATTCGTTTTTTAAGCAACAAATCTTAAGGATGCGGATTGAACATTATGAAAAAACGGGTAATGAGTTGTATAGTTTGGCATCGCTAATGACTTCTTGTGCTCCCCCATCTATAATGTGAATAAATAAAGTATGCAATAAAGGGGGACTTCACTCCCTTTTTAGACGGAATAGAGGTGTGTTATGAAATACGAGATGTCGCTGGAGCAGCGCGATAACATAATGGGAACGCTCACGGAGGAGCAACGTCATTTTTTGCACCATGAGCTCGTTAGAGGCAGAAGAACGTTGTTCGCACGACAGCTTGCCCGAAAAAAATGCCAGTTCATTCCTGAGGATGCTGAATTCGAGGATATTGAATCGTTTATTGAAGAATGGGACTATATCGGGTTCACCGATAGCGGCGAAGTGTCTCCTCATACAAAATGTGAATGCGGCCGTTCCTTGCGCTACCAGCATCAGGTGCTTCATCTCCCTACCAATACGATTCGCTACTTCGGTATCGAGCATTTACAGCTGCATACCGGAATTGATGCGAAAGCGATATCGGATATTATGAAAGGCTTCGACATCCTCGATGGCGAGATGAATGAAATGTTATGCAAATATAGAGATGGCTGGCAGCTCGATCAGCATCTTTTTTTGCCGCTGCCATCTGAGCTTGAAGTACCTGCCGACATTCAAGCACATATCGATGCCAATCTTCCGCTGCTGGAGAGACAGCTGTCCCGTATCCGCAGAAGACTGCATGAACTGGACCTAGCGAGCAGGAAGAAGCGAATAGCAGCCGCTTTAACCTTCTATGATCAATCGTCTTCAGAAGACGATGAACAGCAAATACCGGAGACCCCGAACCTGCATAGCGACTTCCGTTCCGACAAGGACATCATGGAGAACAGCAAGCAGCCTGTTGACCCTCCAAAACATTCGCAAGGCTCCTTCGATTTTGGAGATAACGATGTAACGCAAGGCGTACTCAGCTTTGACAATTCCGATGATGGCCAAGGTGCATTTGTATTTGATGAGATCGAAAACAGTCAAGGCGCATTCGTCTTTGATGAGATTGAGGAGAGCCAAGGCGCGTTTGTGTTCGATGAGCCTCCGGTGAACCAAGATGCGTTTGCATTCGAGGAGGCTGGCAAAAAATTAGGTGCTGCCGCAATGCGAGAATCTGAGCTAAGCAGCTCGAATGCCAAAACTTCAAGTCCCTTTTATTTGTCACAGCCGGCTCAGCGTGTCGTTGATGATGCTCTCAAGTATGGACGTATCAGCACATTAGCGATCTCTAACTTCTTAATTGAACAGAAGCTTGTACAAGATATACGAATGTCTACCGGAAAACCTGGCATCTACATTGCAGTGGCAGCCTATTTGGACAAGCTTTCAGCTGCAGGCCAATGTGAGCTCGTGCTCGGCAATTCCGAGGATCGCGTTTATTCGAATTCGAAGAATTCATAATTGCTTTTTGTACCAAGCGTTCATCCAGCTTTCTTTCCAAATCGAATTTCTATTTTTGAGTCCACTCTATCGACCTCGTTTTTTGTGAGAGCTTGACCATCGATAAATCGAAAAGCATTGCTGCTTCATGGTCAAGCCTCTCCTCTATGGCAAAAACTCCGCGTAATCACTCATTTTTCTCTCGAATGAAATAATCAAATTCTCATGAATTATTAACGTCATATTTTACCATAATAATTAAAACTGCAACATAAACTTAATATTTTCCGTTTTTAAACTTGATAACAAAAATGACACCGAGGAGATTGATTACGATGAAAAAAAGATATTTTGCATTTATGCTTGTCATTGCATTAGGTTTGGTGCTGACGGCATGCTCAGGTTCAAACTCAAATTCAGGAGCTAACTCCAATACATCAGGCAACAAAGAAGAGCAGTTCGTAACAACAAAAACGACAAAAGAGATGGTTGACGGCATGTTGGCCAAAATTGAACAACCCGCGCTAGCAGAAATGACAGGCGACATGGTGAAACAAATGTATTACTTCGACCCATCTATTCTGGAAGATTATACAATTATGTCACCGTTAATGAACGTTAAAACAAATGAAATAGCTGTTTTCAAAGTGAAGGATGCTAAAGATATTGCTGCTGTTGAGGATGGAATCAAGAAACGTGCTGCGGATGTTCAAAAATCATTTGAAACTTATTTGCCGGATCAGTACGAAAACGCCAAAAACTACAAGCTTGTAGCGAAAGGCAATCACGTCTTTTTCGTCATTTCTGAACAAGCCGATAAATTTGTAACTGAATTCGATTCCTTCTTCGCTAAAAAATAAGCAATATGGTATTCAGCAGTCTACTTTTCCTATTTCTATTTCTGCCTGCTGTATTGCTGCTGTATTTCGTGTCTCCGTGGCGAATTAAAAACTTTGTTTTGTTCGCCACAAGCCTCGTATTCTACGCATGGGGCGAGCCCGTGTACATCGCAATTATGCTGCTCTCGACGGTTACTGACTACAGCTTCGGACTTGCTCTTAGCAACCCGAAGCGGAGCAGCCTGCAGCGGAAATGGATTGTCGTCGCCTCTGTCGTCGTAAACTTAACCTTGCTTGGTTACTTTAAATACGCTGATTTTCTCATTAACAATGTGAATGCACTATTAGGTACACAAATACCATTAACTGAACTGGCGTTGCCAATCGGTATCTCCTTTTATACTTTTCAATCGATGTCCTACATTATTGATGTTTATAGAGGTACAGCAAAGGCACAACGCAACTGGATTGATTTCGGTACGTTTGTCGCTTTGTTCCCTCAATTGGTCGCAGGACCAATCGTGCAATATTCTACAATTGCGGAGCAATTGCGCCATCGCACAGTGAACATCGAGCTGTTCGCTGAAGGCGTTAGACGATTTATTATCGGTTTAGCGAAAAAGGTGCTGCTCGCAAACAATATCGGACTGTTATGGAATACGATATCAAGCACAGGAGCAGATACGATGCCTGCCTTGACCGCTTGGCTCGGCATTATCGCCTTTGCCTTCCAAATTTATTTTGATTTCAGCGGTTACTCCGATATGGCCATAGGGCTTGGCTTGATGTTTGGCTTCCGGTTTAACGAAAACTTTAATCGTCCTTATACGGCGCAAAGCATTACTGATTTTTGGCGCCGCTGGCATATATCGCTTAGCACCTGGTTCCGCGACTATGTGTACATACCGCTTGGCGGTAACCGCAAAGGTCCTTGGATACAGCTTCGAAACATTATGATCGTATGGCTGCTGACCGGTATTTGGCATGGAGCCAGCTGGAACTTTTTGCTTTGGGGCTTATACTTCGGCGTCGTTCTTGTATTCGAGAAATGGTTCGGTCTAAAGCTGTTGCAGCGAATGCCAGCTTGGGTTAGGCATATGTATGCGCTGCTGCTTATTTTAATCGGTTGGGTATTCTTTGCCTTTGACGATTTAGGAAATATGGGTACTTACTTTGCTGCTATGTTTGGCGCCAATGACCAGCCATTATGGAACAATGAAACTTTCTATTTGTTGTACACAAATGCAATTTTACTCGTATTATTAGTGCTCGCATCCTTGCCTAAGCGCAAGCTCAAGGAAAACAGAAGTACGCGACCCGTTTTACAGCTTGGCTGGCATGCTTTGTTGTTCTTTATGTCCGTTGCTTACTTGGTTGATGCGACGTTTAACCCATTTCTTTACTTCCGTTTTTAATGTAAAAGGAGGCTGGCGGTTTTGAGCAAGAAGACGGACCACGTTTTTGTGTGGGGTTTCGTCGGTGTCCTATTTGCTATGTCGTTATTATTTTTTTTACTGCCCGTACAAGCATTCTCGGACGTTGAGAATCGCACGCTCCAGAAGTCACCTGAGCTGACTTGGGATAATCTTTGGTCTAAGAAGTTTGCCGATGATACGGAAAACTACGTAACCGATCATTTTCCTTTCCGAACCAACTGGGTATGGACGAAGTCTGTATTTGAGCAGCTTCGCCTGCAGCAGGAAAATAACGGCATCTACAAAGGCTCTGACGGCTATTTGTTCGAGAAATTTAATAAACCGAACGATAAAGATATAGAAGAATACACTGCTGCGGTGGAGAAGTTTGTACAAAACCATCCTAACGCCAACATCACCTTTATGCTTGCTCCGACCTCCATTGGCCTGTATCCAGAACGGCTGCCATGGCTGGCTGATGCTTACCCGCAAACGAAGGTAAACAGCTTTATTGCCGATCAGGTTAAAGGGAGCTTGTCGTTTATCGACGGATTCGAATTTCTGAAGCCTGAAGCCGGCAGCAGCAGACCGCTTTATTACAAAACAGACCACCACTGGACGACTTATGGCGCCTATCTAGCCTATGTTACTTACGCGGAGAAGATGGGCTGGACGCCAATGGCCGAGAAGGATTTCGACATCGAGACCGTTACCAACTCTTTTCTAGGCAGCTATCATACTCGCGGTCAGTTCAGCGGTTTAACACCTGATTCCATTGAAGCCTACAAAGCTAAAAACGGAATGAAAACAGACATGTACGTGGCTGATACGGACAAAACCTTTACGACCATGTATGATTCGAGCTATTTGGAAAAGAAGGATAAATACTCGTATTTTCTTGGCGGCGTGCACGCTTTAATGACGCTTCACAGCGAGCTTCCTCCGAAGCAAGCCGATAAGAAGAAGCTGCTTGTCATTAAAGATTCATATGCGCACAGCTTCCTCCCTTTCCTGACGCAACATGTCGAGGATATCCATGTGATCGACATTCGCTACAATAACGGCAATATTAGTGACTACATGGAAGCCAACGGGATTGAGGATGTCCTGCTGCTGTTTAATACAACGACCTTCATTGCGGAACGCAATTTATTGAAGCTGAAGTATTGATGGTGGGTGGAAGTTCAAACAATGGATTCGCAAAACAAAGGAGCAGCCGAGATGGCTGCTCCTTTGTTTTTTGGCGTTCCTATCTGAGGTAACTTAGCAGCTGCTAAGCCGTTTAACAGGAAATACTCCCGCTAATTAAAACGATTATTTGCTCTCAAAGCCACTAGATGGAAAAACTCCTGTTATTTTCAGCATATCCTCACCAAATGGGCCTATTTGACGAATATAGCAGGAGAATTTCCTGCTAATGGGGCAAAAAGCCATTTATTTATCGAATTAACGGGAGGTTTTCCTTTAAGCACTAACAAAAAATTCAATCCATAAATAATACATTTTGCTGTGGCTTTTTCCATCTCCCTGGTGTCTAATAAACGTGAAGACAGGGGGAGGTTCACTTGATGTCAGGGGCCCACGACAAATTCGAGGACATTTTCACGCTATATTACGATAGAATTAGAAGATTTCTCTCGCTGAAGGTCGACATTCAGACTGCAGAGGATTTAACACAGCTAACATTTATGAAGGCTATGGAGCACATCAATAGTTTTCGTGGTGATTCTAGTCTATTCACTTGGATATGCCATATTGCGAACAACAATTTAAAAAATGAACTCCGAAGAAAAGATCGTAATTGCGAAACCTATGTAGACTTAAACCACTTAGAAAATCGTTTTATATCTTTTGAATTCACCAAAAATGTAGAGATACGAATCGATATCACCTTAGCTTTAGAACAATTAAGCGAGATTGATCGTGAAATCATTTCGCTCCATTATGATGTCGGCTGCACTTTGAAAGAGGTGTCCGAGATTACTCAGATGAAATTAAGCGCAGTCAAAAATCGCCTGTACAGAGCTTTAGAAAAGTTAAGAAAAGAATTGCACAATGACGAGGAGGTTCGAAGCTTTATGTCTGTAATCGACTATATTACTGTTATTAGTAAAAATGAGCTTAAGGGTGCATCCGAGCAGGATAGCAAGGTGTATCAAGATATCATCAATCATCTGAAAACCAGCGTTGATCGTATTTGTACGCAATTAAGACATCAACCTTCAAAAAAAATATCAATAGAAATTTATCCAGATCTTCAATCCTTCCATCATGCGGTTGGTGAGCCAGATGCGCCCAATTGGTTTATGGGTGTAATTGAGAATAATACGATAAAAATTGCTTCTCCGCTCCATCCAGGTCCAGAACATACGTATCAATCCATTCTTAAATCAACACTCCATCTCTATACGATTTGGTTGGTGACAGATATTAACCCTGCCGCTCCAAAATGGTTATACCAAGGACTAGGCGGATACGAAGCTGGTCTCATGACAAAGGAATACATCGATTCTTCAATAGCAGAGCTTGTGAAACACAGCCAAATTCCTACTTTTGAGGATTTAGAAGATAACACATGGGAATTTGATGAAAAAAAGGGGTTTCAGTTTTCTTATACGCTCTCTGAATTTGTTTTACAACACTATGGCATTGACGCCCTTAATAAAATCATCAGAAATCCACTCGATTTTGAAGATGCATTCAACTGTTCTGCAGCAGAAATTCACAAGCTTTGGTCTCATACACTCAAAGCAAGGTTGAATTAACATTCCTAGTGAAATGAGCCTCACCAGAAAAAGGGAAATGAATTAAACGAAGCGAATCTAATGTTAGAATCCAAACGTTTGGAGGTATAACAAGTGAAAATGAACGCTAATTTCAATTTTTGCTGTCTGAAACCAAGAATGATCCGTCCTTATTCATTTTAAATTTAGGGAGGATCTATACATGAGTAAACAAAAAAGATTAATTATTATTGACGGTATTCCTGGCTCTGGAAAAACGACAACAGCTAAATCCATTTTAGATAAACTAAATTCAAAACAAGTAGCAGCAAGGTGTTTTTTAGAAGAGGAAGCACTACATCCCCTGCTCTTACAAGGACCGGAGTTCAGTTCTTTCACAAATGAAGCAGAAGCAGATCAGTTCATACAGCTTCTCACCACTCGTTATCTTGACTTTGTTCAAGCTGAGCTACACAGTGCCCATGAAGTCATTATTATTGAAAGTGTGTTTCTTCAAGACACCATTAGTGTCGCTCATCTCATGGGCATGGATAAACAGAAGCTTCTCGTTTTCTCTTCTTCCCTACAGCAGATACTGGCACCACTGGCACCTAGCCTTATTTACTATTATCAAGTGGATGTTGAGAAACAATGGCGGTTTATTTGCAGCGTAAGAGGAAATGAATGGGGTCCTGTCTCCCTGCATACAGATGAGGATTTCAAACAAGCTGCAGAGGTGTGGTCACGGAGTCAGTCCTTTGTCCGTGCAACTGTTAATGCGTGGGACATCCCAAAACTAATCATTGAGAATAAAGACTATCTCTGGGATGAATATCACCAGCAGATTAGTGAATTCATTGATTCGCTGCTTCCAGTTCATTAAATAAGCTCATCTAACCCCAAAAGAGGCTGTTCTAAAAGTAGATAAATCTACGTTTAGAACAGCCTCTACTTCATTTAAAGCAGCTATAGTTTAGAAGAACCTCTTCTTCCAGAAGATAACGGCAGTGACACTCGATAAAATAACGGAAATGGTCATCGCGATAAAAAAGGCATGAGGGTAATCCTGAAACGGAATTTTAACGTTCATCCCATAGAAGCTTGCGACCATCGTAGGCAGCGATAAAATAATCGTAATCGATGTCAAAAACTTCATAACAATATTCAGATTGTTGGAAATGACCGAAGCGAAAGCATCCATCATACCGCTTAATATCGTCGTATGCGTTTCAGACATTTCAATAGCCTGTTGGTTTTCTACAATGACATCCTCTAGCAATTCTTGGTCATCCTCATACATTTTCATGTATTTGCTTTTCAACATTTTCTGCATGACGATGTTGTTGGACTTTAATGAGGTTGTAAAATAGACCAAGCTTTTCTCCATATTCAATAAGGAAAATAGTTCTTTATTTTTCATCGACTGATGCAATTTTTTCTCTATTTCGTCTGTCATTTTAATAATTTGCTTAAGGTACTTCAAATATGAAGTCGCTATTAAATATAAAATTTGAAATGAAAACCTAGTTTTTTTGTACGTGTAAAATTGTTTTATTTTATTTTGTGCAAAAACGTGAAAAATCGGATTGTCTTTTAGACACACTGTAATAAAACAATCGTCCGCAATAATCATCCCTAGTGGAATCGTATCATACATGGGAATACCCTTGTCATCCGTCGAAACCAATGGCAGATTTACAACGATAAGCACATTGCTATTATCATTTTCAATCCTTGACCGTTCTTCTTCATCTAATGGATCCTTTATAAAATCCAAAGGAATTTGTGCTTTAGCAGCTACTAGATTCATTTCTTGCTCCGTTGGTGCTACAAGATTGACCCAGCATCCTGAAGTAATCTCATCCGTTTCTTTCAGTATTCCGTGCTCGTCAGTAATATAAATATTCAACATGGTTACAACCTCCTCAGATTAATGAGGAAGCCAGAAATGCCCCTGCCATACAAAAGAGTTGACCTTCAGTTCAGTAATCAATCTTCTGAAGATTGGTTTGTTCATGACTTCCCCCTGCAACAAGCTTGGCTCGGGTTCGGCGCTACTTCGACTATCCATTACAGAACTCAACTCCTTTTTTTCGCTATGGTTAAGCACGCTCATTATAATACGCCAAATAAATGAAAATGTCATGAAATTAAAAAAATCATAAAAAAAGATGGCCCGTGCTTGCAGGGACCACCTCTTGTACGCCTAAATATGGCATTTGCTTATTCAAGCGCTATCCTCAGACAGCGCTGCTTTTCACTATTCAACCTATTCATTTAACGCTGGAATTTCCGAAGGAACCCATAGATTAGCAACGTCGATCCCTTTTTCATCTCTACTCTTTAAGTCTCTCAAAAACTCAAGAAAACCATATGCCGGTTTCCATCCAAGCATCTCCTCTGCCTCTGATAGATCATGCTGCTCAACTTGTTTTGGCAGCGTCAACTCATACTTCTTCAACAGGCGGCTTGCGCCCGGCACTTGTGTCTCACACCATTCTGCGCCAAGCTCGCTGAAGTTTTGAACAACCTCTTGCGGCATATGATGATTGGTATGTACAATTGTGCGAAATAGCCCAATCTTCTTTTCCAAAGCTGCTTTGACCGATGCCACTGTAGCTGCCGCCACATCTCGTCTATCTACCCCATTGCGAAGTAATCGTTCCCCAAACTCTAAATATGGCCGAGGAATAAATTCATGATAACGCAGCATTGCAATCGATGCGCCTGTCATTTCATGATAAGCCTTGCAGAGGTCTTCCCCGATGACTTTGCTTACTCCATAAACCGAGCCCCATCCGAATGCCATCGAGGAGGCATAGACAATCGCTTTTATACCCGCTTGCTTGCATGCTTCTAATAGATAAAAAGTACCATCGACATTAACAGAAAAAATAGTTTCATCACTAACTGGCGGATTGTGTGCACAGTGCCATGCTGCCAGGTGAACAACGGCATCCATGCCCTCCACCGCACGCTGTACATCGCCTGGCGTCCTAATGTCACATCTAACAAACTCAAGCTGCTTCAAATCATCAGACTGAGGGGGCATAACGTCTGCCATCCGAACGGTATAACCAGCTTGGGCCAATGCTTTGCATACGGCCTGACCTCCATTGCCCGCAGCCCCTGTCACAACAACTCTCATTTCGTTCACCTCGTCAGTTTTATCGTAATTTAAAATGGTATAGCTTGGTTGGTTACTATCATGATAACGCTTCCACAAATATCTGAATCATTTGTTTATTCATCTGCTTAAGCCTTTCATGTCTAATAATAGTACAACGATATACAAATATGAAGTACGCAATTTCTTTTTACTTAGTAACCTATAAGTAACCTATGGATATACATGGCAGTAAGCATGCAAATCAGAGGAGATTCTCATCTCCTCCTAGTTTAATGTCTGTTATTTATCGACCTACCAAGTAATCCGTCCACCTGTTCGTTGATAGCCTCGCAGCAATTCGTAATGCTCGCCTCGAAGAAGGCATTTCATTTGTATTCTATACTTACGATAGTCTGATTTCCTTACTTCTTTGACCTCTTTGTTATAGTGAACGCCCTTTATTCCTTTGCGGAAGTCTCTTAACTTCGCTCTTCTAGGGTTTTTGTGAATTTTCACATGTTCTCTAGCGTAACTTTGTTCATTTCCCCAAGCTGTCATTTCCTTCTCATCAAACATCTTCATCCCCGTTGTGACGGGTTAGATTTTGGCTCTTAAGCCATAAATGCCGGCACAACTAATAGAAGAAGACCGCTGGATTAAACATCGCTTCACCTCGAATTTAAATTTATAATATCGTTATGGATTGGACGATTCTCATACTTGAATTTCCTTATCTTGTTTAAAATATTCAATAATTTTTTCTTCTATTTTATTAAGATCTCCCTAATTTCATGCGGTTGATCGACTAAATAATTCGGACTCTGTGCCAGCAATGATTCTTTTGTATCCAATCCCCAAGACACTGCAATGACATCGATTTCGCATTTCTTACATGCAATAATATCTCTTGTTTCATCACCGATATAAATTACATCTTCACAATTTAATTGATTATATTTTAAATATTTTTTTAGCGTTTGATGTTTTCCAAATAGTCCATTTGACGATCGAACTTCATGGATACCCTTGAAATTTTGAGTATGTAAAAAATCAGAGACATTCGCTGCAGAGTTCGATGTAATGATTGCGATTTTATAACCTTCACTTTGAAGTGCATTTACCACTTCTCTCATCTGATCAATAAATAATATCGAGTTAAGATGCTGTTTATAGCGCTCCTTAAATTCCTTTCCTATTTTTCTAATCAAAAGGAACTTATACATCGGAACGTTTAAAGCTTTAAACCGTTCTTTTAATGATAGATGGTTTAATAATTTGTATTCTTCATGATTTACTTTTTTAAAATTATATTTTACTGCTAATTCGTTATAAACCATCATTATTTCCGACGTTGAATCTACTAGTGTGCCGTCAAAATCAAATATTATATGTTTATACATCTATTAAATGCACCCTCAATCTATCACTGCTGCGTTAGGTAGTTATATCTCAAATTCATGAACATAAATAGCGTTGCCAGTAATCTCGATATCGAGCTGATCATTATTCCTTGTTACAGATACACCAACTCTGCCATTGCGGCCAATCTCTTGCCCTTGTTCAACGACAAGATGAATTGATTTTTCCGAGTTGTTATCTATGTACTTCGCGTAGTATGCACCCATTACACCAGAAGCCGTACCTGTTACGGGATCTTCAATCGTTCCTGAAAATGGCGATGAGAAATGACGGGCATGCATCTGTGCATTCACATCGTATGTTTCTAAACAAAACGGATGGATGGACGCCCTTGGCATTTCTTTTAAAATATGCGGAAACAACGAATTGTTTGGCTTCATTTTACTGAAAGTACTCAGGCTTTTTATAGGAATTAATAAGGTCCACGCACCGGTACTTCCATACACAGTGGGGAGCTCCGTCTCGATCTCACTTTCTTCGATGCCCATAGAATGAGCCAGCTCCAATAAAGAACCATGGAATGGCTGAAATTGAGGAGCGGCTTGCCGCATCGTAATAAGAGGTTCACCATTTGCATCAAAATCGATTTTTATCGGCAATACTCCAGCTTTTGTTTCAATCGTGAATGCTGACGGATGTTCCAGCAGCCCTTTCGTTTGCAGCGCATAAATGGTTGCCATCGTTGCATGTCCACAAAGATTTATTTCATGACCTGGCGTAAAATAACGAATTCGAAGATCAGCCATATCCGATTTCAGCGGAAATGCCGTCTCATTGAAGCCTACTTTTTCTGCGATGGTCAGCATTTGCTCTTCGGAGAGATCATCACCATTAAATACGACTCCTGCAGGGTTTCCCATGTTTGGAATATTGCTGAATGCGTCATAGTGATACACATTGATCGTTCTCATAAACAGTCCCCCCGCCTACTCAGCGTATTCAATTTTTATTAAAGTGGAGAATAAAGTTGTACTCACTTATTGTAGAGAATCGGACTCAAACCAATTGGTTATACTTTTCGTTTTCGTAAAACCTAAATATTTGTACGTGATCGTTACATTCTGTATGGGTTGATGTTCATAGCGAATTCGGAGGCCGTATTGCATTGGTGTATGTTCTTTTTTCTCTAGTGCTGCTTGAATCTCACCCCGAGAAAGCGCTGGATAAATAGAAGAGGCCGATAGTTTCATAAACTGAGTAGCCGGATCTGAATTCGGAAGGACCTGCACCATATGAGTAGAATCATAAGAGATGCCTAGTTGGACGTCATTCGAGCGATCTTCACCATTCACGCTGACCTTATTAATGTCGATTTTCTGAAACCCTTCATTGCTGAGCTCAACGACATACTCTACTACCTTTCCATCATGATTATTGATTCGTTGAAGTCCGTTATTTACTAACGGGTCCGTTATTCGATACCAAATAATTACGGATAAAACCAATGCGATAAGAATGAACAAGCTGAAACTTACAACTGTTCTCTTCACGCTCCATCTCTGGTTCATATCAAGCCTCCCATTACATTAATTGGATGATTTTGTATTTACTAAATTATATTCGTCAATCTAAAATAAATCCAACTGCTCGATAATCGGGGGCGGCGGCTCATTCGGACTTTCGCCGTTCGGGCGAGTCAGTCCCAGTATCTCCATCATCCGCTTCGCGTTGTCTGCTGCGTCCCCTCCGGAATTGTTATTAAAAATGACGTAAATATGCTCGCTCTGCTGTTCCAGCAGCCGCAGCTTATTCGCCCAATCTTGCAGCTCTTCCTCGCTATAGCGATATAAATACCGAACTTCGCGCCAATTCGGTGCACTGGCTTGATTCCAGCCAGACACATTGCGTCCATGGAACCTCACAATAGTTGATTGTGCATCGGTTGCTGTGAGAACGATCGGTATGGAGCCTATTCCTGCCTGCGGCTCATCACAAACACTGTGCATCCACTGCTCCTGCCTCATAAAATCCAGCGTTTTCTCACAGTACTCCTGTGTAAACCAGCTTTGATGACGGAATTCCAGCGCGCAAGGAATGCCATTCATCCTTGCTTTTGTCTCCCGCAGAATTCGCACATTGGCTGCTGTACAATCAAACCACGGCGGATACTGGAACAAGACTGCCGTCAATCGGCCTGTCTCCATTACGGGCTCCAGCATTTGCCGAAATGCACCGAACATTTCATTTGTCTCCGAAGCCGGCACGGCAGGTCCGCGCTGATGTCCGGTCATCCCTTGATAAGCTTTAATGACGAAGTGAAGGGATTCCGGCGTATCCGCCAGCCATTTGCTGAATCGCTCTTTAGATTGTATGGCATAAAAAGTGCTGTCTACCTCTACAACAGGAAAATGTTTTGCATACTGCCGCAGCTTGCTGCCCGCTTTGCTAACTGGAACATACAGCTGGTCATGATCGCCCCATCCTGCAAGGCCTATTGAAATCATATCTTCACCCTCTTAAATACATTCATTCATGGCGTGCTCTTAATCTAATTATTTCTATTAAATGAACACAAATACTCATTTTTCACTTCCGCGATCATCGTCCGGTTTCTTCCCGTATTCTTAGCCTTATACAAGGCTTGATCTGCCAGTACAAACAGCTCATCCGCGTTTCTTGATTGTGATGGAAAATGAGCAATGCCAAGTGAAATGGTAATCCTATGCTTTAAGTGATTCTCACTGTTTTCCATCGATTCCCGAATGCGTTCAGCAACCTCATAAGCATCATGCACATTAGTATAGGGCAGCAGAACAACAAACTCCTCGCCTCCATAGCGACTGCATAAGTCTCCTGGCCTTATCGTAGCCATGACGATTTTCGACAAATGCTGAAGTACTCTGTCCCCTTCTTGATGTCCGTACGTATCATTAACCAGCTTGAATCGATCAATATCCAGTACGATGATGGAATAGTTTTTTTGCTCCTCTATCCATTGCTTCATCGTTTTTTCTAAGCTTCTTCGGTTGCTTAAGCCCGTTAATGCATCCGTCATTGCCGCCTGGGTTAGCTGATCTGTTTTCAATTGTATGCCATTCAAAGCAAGCACTACCGTTTTGGTTAGCACATCCGCTTCGCGATTCCAGTGCTGATCCATCGTAAGGAGCTTTTGTTCCTTGTTCCCCATGTTGCCCACGATATTGGCAAGCATAACAAATGGCCTTGCTAGTCGGTGAGCAAACCAAATCGTAGCGAGCATTAATAGAATAAATGGTAAAAGCGAATAAAGCAAAATCTGTCGGATTTGGATATTAAGTTGTGCTTTAATCGTACTCATTTCGGAATATACTACAATTCCCCATTCATTTTCCGGCACATAGGAATACCCAGCCAATAAAGAAATCCCATCTGTTTTCGTAAGTGTATACCCGCTTTTTCCTTGCTTGAGCTGCTGAACAATCGGATAGGAGCTAATATTTTTGCCAATTTGAATGATATTAGGATCGTAAAGAAGACTTCCATCAGAGCCTACAACATATAAGCTCGATCCGCTTTCATTAAGACCGTAATTTCCAAAAATCATGTTTAGGACATTATCTTTTTGCAAATAGATGCTCCCGCCAATAAAACCGCGATAGATTCCTTTTTCGTCATATAAAGGCTCACTGATAAATACGATAAGCTGTTTCGTAGATGGGCTCATGAATGGTTTTGATATATATGGTTTTTTACCTTTAAATGCCTCAATCGCTGCATCCGTAACAATGTTCTCCCCTTTAGCCCCAATAGAAGAAGGAGAAATATTCCTAATCACGCCTGATTCATCTACGACCATAATCGAGTTAAAATAGTTGCTGCTTTTACGGATGAGATCAAGATAGTCCGCATCTGCCGCATTAACCACTGAATAAAAAGAAGCAGCATTTTTGAGGCTGCTGCGCATGGATATAAAGAGAGAATCCATCGTTTGACTCATCTTAGAAGCGGTTGAAAGATTTAGAGTTAGCGTTGTTTCATATAATGATTGTTTCTTGTATTCATAAGATACAAAAAGCAATATCGATAACGTAAGTAGAACTGAAATCGATACTAATCCGATTAAAAGCGTAGCCAAACTGATTTTATTTTTCTTTTTCTCTGTAATTTTGCGCAGTATATACATACCACTCACCCCTTAACAAGTCCGAAATCTCAAAAAAATAAGTTGCTATATTACGAATAGTTACCTCCTTATCGTTCTTAAGCCTAATATTACCATGTAGTGACAAAATCGTCTTTCATTTGTCAAATATCGACATCAACCCATTAAAAGAAAAAGAAAGCCACGTTTCGGAAACGTGGCTTGACCTTTATGATTAAATTATAACTATCGCTTCGCCTTGCTTTTGTGAACAAGATTGATCTTCTCTTCCTACCCTAATTACCCTGCTTTTTCACTCGTCCAATTAATCCGTGCAATGTTTGAATAAACCCATGTCCAGTTAGACGCCCTAATCCTCCATACGCACAATCTAATTCATTATATTGTTTGGTTCGATCTATTCGAATACTAGGGCCATTGATTAAAATAGGCACGGGATCGCCGGTATGCTCACCGATTTCACAAGGGGTAGAATGATCAGCCGCCACAGCCAAATATACATCTTCAGATATTCCCTGCGCTATAATTCCTACCATTTGATCAAACAATTCAATCGCTTTTGCTTTTTCAAACGGTTTATTATCATGCCCCTTAACGTCGGGTGCTTTTAGATGCACTAATACAAAATCATTTTCAGAAATTTCTTCAAGTGCCAGCTTAGCTTTTAGTACAACGTCCGTATCCATATTTCCTGTCATTCTACTATCTGTTACCGGTTTAAAGCCAGCCAATTTGGCAACGCCAAGTACGGTACTCTCTCCAGCAATACAGCTTCCCTTCATATGAAGAGCATCGGTTATGGGATCAAGCTGAATCATCTGTCCAGCTCCACGCGTGAGAATAAAATTAGCTGCTAATTCCCCTTGTTTCATACGCTCTACATTAACAGAATGATTGGATAAGATGACATGCGCTTTATGAAGAAACAAATTTAGAACCATAGCTGTTCGTTTGGACTCCGCCGAGGAATCAAGAGAGACTATAGTATGATATGGGCAGCCATCGTTTGGCGCTTTCGGATCTGAATCGCTGATTTGATCACTGAGCCCAGTTCCTCTTAATATAAGTACAGCACGATGCTCTGTAGCCGGTTTGAAATATATGCTCACTCCCATTATTTCTAACCCGTTAATCGCGTCAGCAAGATCTTCTGTTCCATTGCGTATCCGTCCTGCCCTGCGATCAACGACAATCCCATTCTCATCCACTGCAGCAAAGTTGCACCTCAGCACGATATCGCCCGGAAGAACATTCATGTTAATTCCTAAAGCCTCAATTGGCCCGCGTCCCGGATAATGATGAGGCTGATAGCCAAACAAAATTAGATGCCCCATATCGGTGCCTACTGGAATGCCAGGGCTAATCAAATCCATGATGCCTGTAACCCCCGTAGAAGCTAATCTATCTAGATTAGGTGTATCTGCATATTCCAATGGCGTTTTGTTTTCAAGCAAAGGATGTGGAAGATCCCCTATTCCATCTGCAATAGCTAAAATAACTTTTCTGTTCAATATGGCTCCCTCCTGCTCTCTCTATATTCCGATTACTTTAAACCAAGTAAAGATCGCCAAGCTAATTACGCATGCTCCGACAAAACAAGTAACTACCGCATATTTCACTTGATCCAACACGGAGAAGTACCCTGTTCCAAAATAGATCGTATTTACCTTCGAATGCGGCGGAAGTGTAATGGTATAGGTCATGGTCATAGCTGCTGCTAATGCAAGAGGCACAGGGTCCATGCCGAGCGTTTTCGCTAAAGCGATGAATGCTGGTATTAATATAGTGACCCTCACTGTTTTACTCGTAAATATAAGATGACTGTACATGCTAAGGAATACGACAACGACATATACCCAAACATGATTCATGCTCTCCAATCCGAGCGCAGCGACTACTTTTCCAATAATCCATTCTGCGCCGCCGGATTTATCCAATGCATTCCCTACTGCATAAGCGCCTGCTGCAAAAATCATGAGCTCCCATTTGATGTTCGTTTCTTTCCAGGTCAACAAACCTACCCTTGGAAGCAAACAGAGAAGTGCAGCGAGTACAGCTGTCTGTTCCGTACTGAGTTCAAAGCCAAACCAAGCGCTATGGTAATCTCCTGTAGCCCATAATGCCACCGTAAGGAGGAATATCGTTACTGCCTTTTTCTCATCTAAAGAGAAGGAACCTAATTTTAACAACTCATTTTTTAACGTATCCCTCGCATGATCGAAGTGGGATTCACTTTTGATGGAGAAGAGCTTTAAACCAATGAAGAAAGTAATCATCATCGTAATAATTGCAGTTGGCATAGAGGCGAGAAGCCAATCCATATAACCAATATCGCCGCCCGCTTGTTCATTAATGAAACCAACAGCTATGATATTGCCAGAAGTAGCTGTCATAACACCTGAGGTAGCAAGCGCATCTGCTTGCACGCCTTGAAGCATCATTACTTTTCCAAGATTGCTCTCACCCGGCAGCACTTTATACACCTCTAATAAAATCAAGCATATTGGCACCATGAGCGTAGCTCTTGCTGTAGTTGAAGGAACAAAAAAAGCTAAAATAAAATTAATAACGATTAATAAAAACAATGTCTTTTTTGGCGTTTTACCAAACTGCGTGACCATCCATAAGGATAAGCGTCTACCCAAATTTGATTTTATCATGGCGGAAGTGAGGATGAATGCGGAAACCATCAGCCAGATCACATCAAATCCTAACGTACCGAATGCCACTTCTTGATCTTCAACTGCTCCTACTAATGGAAGAAGCAAAATAGCGATGATAGATGTTAAGTAAATAGGCAGCGGAGTCGTAATCCATAAAATCAATGCTCCTGTAAATATTGCAATTGCTCTTTGGGCTTCTAAGCTCATGCCTTCCGGTGTAGGCATAAAGAACAAAAGCAGCCCCACAATAAGTGCAAGTGGAATACCAAATCTTTGCATCCCTTCTTCAAGCTTCCCTTTTTTCTTCATAGGCGGCTTTTTAGTCTCATTCTCTACATCTCGCGAGACTTCACTCATCTTGCATCCTCCTCAAACTAATAATGTTACCGTTTTCATTTTATAAAACCAGAAAATATAATACAATTTGATTAACTTTGAATAACCATAACGTTTCGTTATAGATTATTTTTAAATGATAAGTCGAAAGGTGTCGTGGAAATGAATATCAATAAACTTCAGACCTTTATTACGCTAACAGAATGCTTAAACTTTACAGAAGCAGCGGAACTTCTCTACTGCTCACAACCATCGGTAAGCATGCAAATTCAAAGTATAGAAGAAGAGCTTGGCGTTCCTCTATTTGATCGAATTGGCAAGAAGCTTTATTTAACGAAACAGGGAGAAAATTTCAAGCCATACGCAGAGCAAATTATTAACCTGCTTCATACAGCCAAAGACCATATTAAGCAGCTGGAAGACTTGTCATACGGAACTTTATCGTTTGGTGCGAGCAATTTTGTAGGCGTTTATTTGCTTCCTATGATCCTTAGAGGTTATACCAAAAAATTTCCGCAGATTAAAATAAACATGAACATTACAGCTTCAAATCACCTTGTTCATATGTTGGAATCCAATAAAGTAGAGTTTTTAATTATTTCTGATCGTATTGAAATCGATGAATCCCGTTTTCAGCGTAAAACCTTTTACGAGGATGAGCTTGTCTTAATTGTGAACCCCTTGCACCCGCTTGCTCATAAACAAGAGTGCACACTCGAAGATTTGGTCAACGAAACGTTAATTATTAAACCCGATAAATCAGCAACACGCATTTACTTAGAGAAAAAATTTGCTGAGTACGGGCTTGAGTTTCCTACACAAATGGAAATTAGCAATTTAGAAGGAATTAAACAAGGGGTTATTCATGAGCTTGGGGTATCTATTGTTTCTAGCTTTGCTATTCAACAGGAGATCAAAAGCGGCTTATTGGTGAAGGTGAACATTAAAGGAGTAAAATTCAATAGAGGAATTAGTTATGTCTATCATAGGAATAAGCATCTTTCCCCTGCGGCCAAACAATTTATTTCTTTGCTGGATACTAATTATTTATAAACGCAGATATCGGATTGCTTTCCACTATTTCTGCAGATTGCTGCCCGCAATACACGAATTAAATTTTGCAGCTGTTTTACTTATTCACTTGTAGACGTATACTTAGTCTATACCAAATGTAAGGAGCAACTATCCAATGAGCTATGAATCCTATTTTCAGAACCTAAGAGAACAACATTTGGATGAGCTGAAGCAGTTTTTGACGATCCCGAGTATTTCAGCTTTATCCACTCATAAAAACAACATGAACGAAGCAGCCAAATGGGTTGCAGCCAAATTAGAGAAGGCTGGTCTTGAGAATGTGGAGATCCATCCTACAGCTGGGCATCCCATCGTGTACGCCGAGCATATCCATGCACCAGGCAAACCGACAGTACTTATCTATGGCCATTATGACGTGCAGCCTGTAGATCCTCTTAACCTTTGGGAGACTCCTCCTTTTGAGCCAACCATCCGCGATGGCAAATTATATGCTCGTGGTGCAACCGATGATAAAGGCCAGCTTTTCCTGCATGTAAAGGCGGTTGAGGCGCTTCTGAACCAAGAAAATGCGCTTCCAGTCAACGTTAAGTTTTGTATTGAAGGCGAGGAAGAAATTTCAAGCCCTAATCTGCCGACCTTTATGGAGACGAATGCAGATAAGCTGAAGGCTGACGTCATTGTCATCTCAGATACATCGCTTCTTGAAAAAGGAAAACCTGCTATTTCTACTGGGCTGCGCGGACTGTGCTCCCTTGAAGTAACGATACTTACTGCCAATACCGATCTGCATTCGGGTTCATTCGGCGGCGGTGTTCCGAACGCCCTTCACGCCATGATTTCCTTGCTGAGCTCATTGCATGATGATCAAGGCAGAGTTTCAATCGAAGGTTTCTATGAAGGTGTGCCAGAGCTTTCCGCTGCTATGCGTGAAGAGTTCCTAAAGCAAAATCATAATGAAGAAGAATTAAGAAAAAATCTCGAACTTGACGCCTTATACGGGGAAGAAGGATATTCCTTTGTTGAGCGAACAGGTGCAAGGCCAACTCTTGAACTAAATGGCGTTTATGGCGGGTTTCAAGGCGAAGGTTCGAAAACGGTCATTCCAAAAGAAGCTCACGCCAAAATCACTTGTCGTCTAGTTGGCGATCAGGACCCGGCTCAAATACTAGAGCGTATTGTAACTCATCTGGAATCGCATGTTCAGTCCGGTGCAAAGCTAATTATAAAACGCGGCGAAAAAGCTCGTGCCTTCGACATGGACCCATCAAATCCAATGCTCCAAAAGGCAGCCGATGCTTACGAAAAAGTATATGGCACTCGCGCGCTCTTCACGAAGGATGGCGGCTCGATTCCAATTGTCGAGACATTCTCCCGTGTATTAGGCGCTCCTGTCGTCATGATGGGCTTCGGACTTCCAGACGAAAATCTGCATGCTCCTAATGAGCATTTCAACCTTGAGAACTTTGACAAGGGACTTCTGACGATTGTTGAGTTTTTGAAACAACTTTAAGCCGAGGCATAAACGGAGCTGTTCTAGGCGTAGATTGATCTACGCTTGGAACAGCTCCTGCTTTTTTTCTGATGGAGCTTGGGCAGAACGATGTTCTCCCCTTATCATCCGTATAGCTAACGAACCTAGTAGGTCTTAATTAAACCATTTGTTATGAATTAAAATTGTAACGAATACCAGAATCTTTATTTTGAGAAAATTGACTCATGACACCCTATAAATCAGCCTATAGTGCTAATACGGTTCGTTAAAATGAAAGAAAAGTAGTTTTCATCATAATAAGCATAATACAGTTCGTTAGAGAAATGATCCTGCGACGATATGCGCTTAGCTTTATAAACAATGGCAATAAAGGCAGCTGTGCACTCAATTTTTTTGAGCTGCTCAGCTGCCTTTTCCATGAAATTATGACTGTTTATTAAGCTTCTTCAAGCGAAGCAGCGCCGTCAAAATGATCAAAAACGCCACGAGAGCCAGCATTGGAATGGTAATAAATCCAAACCAGTTCAAATAGTCTCCCTGACAAGAAACGGGGCCGCACGCAGCAAGCGGAGAATCATGCGGCAGCTTTTGCAGCACCGTATGATAAAGCGAGAAGCCCCCACCAATTACAACTAAAGGCAGTGCGTACGATACGATGCCTTCATCTCCCTTAGAGTAGGCTATGCCTAGTATGAGTGCCAATGGATACATGAATATTCGCTGGAACCAGCATAAGCTGCATGGTGCAAAATGCATAACCTCACTCAAATACAAGCTTCCCGCCGTCGCCAAAACTGCTGTAGCCCAAGCCACAAACAACCAAAATGATTTTTTCTTAGCCAAATCCTCTTCCACATCATTCGCCTCGGCTTCCATAGGTTATATTACTTTTTTTCTATCTCCTATTCTCCCTCGATAGGGAGGGTAAAAACATGACTCGAAAGGGCTATTGCATGTGAATTATATTTGTGAATTGTAAGCATCAATGCGTGCTTACAGCTTCTTTTCGGCGTCGGCGAACGTGCGAACCATTGCTGTAAGAACCTATGTGTGCTTACAGCTGCAAAGTAACCTCAGTTTGTCCGGTGTAAGAACGTATACGTGCTTACAGCTTCTTTTCGGCGTCGGCGAACGTGCGAACCACTGCTGTAAGAACCTATGTGTGCTTACAGTCACAAAGTAACCTCAGTTTGTCCGCTGTAAGAACGTATACGTGCTTACAGCTTCTTTTCGGCGTTGGCGAACATGCAAACCACTGCTGTAAGAACCTATTTGCGCTTACAGCTGCAAAGTAACCTCAGTTTGCCCGGTGTAAGAACGTATACGTGCTTACAGCTTCATTTCGGCGTAGGCGAACGTGCGAACCATTGCTGTAAAAACCTATTTGCGCTTACAGCTGCAAAGTAACCTCAGTTTGTCCGGTGTAAGAACGTATACGTGCTTACTGCTTCTTTTCGGCGTAGGCGAACGTGCGAGCCACTGCTGTAAGAACCTATTTGTGCTTACAGCCACAAAGTAACCTCAGTTTGTCCGCTGTAAGAACGTATGCGTGCTTTCAGCTTCTTTTCGGCGTTAGCGAACGTGCGAAACACTGCTGTAAGAACCTATTTGTGCTTACAGTCACAAAGTAACCTTAGTTTGTCTAGTTTAAGAACGTATGCGTGCTTACAGCTTCATTCCGGCGTAGGCGAACGTGCGAAACACTGCTATAGGAACCTATTTGCGCATACAGCTGCAAAGTAACCTTAGTTTGTCCGGTGTAAGAACGTATGCGTGCTTACAGCTTCATTCCGGCGTCGGCGAACGTGCAAACCACTGCTGTAAGAACCTATTTGCGCTTACAGTCACAAAGTAACCTCAGTTTGTCCGCTGTAAGAACATATACGTGCTTACAGCTTCTTTTCGGCGTCGGCGAACGTGCGAAACACTGCTGTAAGAACCTATTTGCGCTTACAGCTGCAAAGTAACCTCAGTTTGTCCGGTGTAAGACCGTATACGTGCTTACAGCTTCTTTTCGGCGTTGGCGAACGTGCGAAACACTGCTATAGGAACCTATGTGTGCTTACAGTCACAAAGTAACCTCAGTTTGTCCGGTGTAAGAACGTATACGTGCTTACAGCTTCATTTCGGTGGAGGCGAACGTGTGAAATACTGTTGTAGAAACCCATTCGTTCTTACAACAACAAAAAGAAGGCCGCTCCTAGGTAGAATCCTACCTAGGAGCAGCCCACCGGAGCACGCTCATTTACAACAATTACTTGCCGTTAATCAAAGCAAGGTTTTCTTGCCATCTTGCTGTACGGTATTCGTTAACTTTATCGAAGCCAAGCGAGGTTGTAGTCTTTTTCGCTTCCTCGATCAAGCTAAGCACCTCTGCATCGCTTTTCGCGAACAGAATTTTTCCGAAATACTCGTTAGCTGTTTCCGTCACTTGCTGATTAATGATTCCTTCATCCGTTTCTGGAGCCGGATCAATGTTATTGAATTGCGTCATATTCATCGATGTTTTCCATGCAATGTTAAGCTGTGCCAATGAACCCCAGTTGCGTTGTTCTTCCGGCAGCGTTTGCTCGATCTTTTGCTTGCTCGTATCTACAAAGGTTGCGTTTCCTGCCCATACATAGGCTTCCAGCTTATCTTTGTCCTTCTCTTCTTGCGACGTGCTGAACCATTTGTCGTTCGGGATCGGTGCGCCATCCGCATCAAATTCATCCCAATACAAGCCTTTTGGCCCGAAGAACATGATACGAGTGCCTTCCTCGCCCGTCATCCAATCCAAATACGCAAAAATACCTTCTGGATTTTTAGCGCTTGTTGTAATGACGTTAACGTTCCAGCCTAGTGCGTTATAACCGTTTGGATAAATTTTGTTTTTATCCAATCCTGATTTAGCAATTGGCCAAATAAATTCATAACCTGCATTTGGATCTTTTGCTTTTAATGCGTTATGGCCTTCGCGTCCCACATTAGTCGCATTACCGCCAACAAATACAGCTACTCTGCCCGTTGCAAGCTTCTCTTTTACCTGATCATCCTTTTGAGTCATCGCATCCTGTGTCATAAGTCCTTCTCTAAATAGTTTGCTTGCGAACAGCATCGTTTCTTTCCAAGCTTCGTTGTTGTAAATCGTATCAAACTTATCTCCGTTAGGATATGCTTTCATGGAATGGAACGCACCGTTTGCACCCTCCTGGAAGCTAGGGAACATGACCTCAACGCCCGAGCCGTTGCCGCCTACCTCTAATGGAATCACGTCCGGATATTTATCTTTGACCTGCTTTAAGTAAGCATACAAATCATCGATTGTTTCAAGCTTCGGTGAGCCAAGGTCTGCATAAATTTTCTTGTTCACAAACCAGCCGCCGTTGCCCGTAGGCGCTGCTGTATACCAGTTCGGGAATTGATAGATTTTGCCGTCGCTCGAGCGGAGCATGTTTAGCGTCTCTTCGCCTGCCCATTTCTTCAGGTTCGGATATTTGTCGATATAATCATCCAGCGGAACAAGTGCTCCCGCAGCTCTCAATCGTTCTACTTCAGGTCCCCGATCCATCATAATTGCACCTGGAAGCTCCTTCGACGCAATCATCGTGCTCAGCTTTTGCGCTGCAGCGCCGCCGGATTGAATAGGCTCTACGGTTACTTTTAGATTATCTTGTACCCATTTACTATTCGGATTAGCACCCCACGGCTCCGTAGTCCACCAATCATAATGAACATAATAAGAAAAGTTTACCGGTGTTTCTCCCAAAACAAATCCATTGCTAGTCTCTGTTTTATTCGTCCCTTCCTTACCTGTATTGCCCGAATTGCTTGATTTTCCGCCGTCGTTGCTGGAGCAGCCAGCTAGAAGCACAGTACCGGCAAGACCAGCGGTCATAAGCACAGTTAACAGCTTTTTTCCTTTCATGTTCGTAAACCTCCCAATTTTTATACATACTCATACCCAACACCAAAGCGCTAAGGTCGAATACCCGCATTACTCCTTTAAGGAGCCGATCATTACGCCTTTTACGAAAAAACGCTGTACGAACGGATACACCAAAACGATAGGGATCGTCGCTACCATCATCGTAGCCATCGTTAAGGATTTGCTCGTCACACTCTGCATTCTGCTTAACGCATCTGAGGCAGCGCCGCTTCCTTGTGAAGCGATCGAGAGCTGCTCGCTCATCGTGTTGGAGTTCATAATTTGCTGCAGTAAAGTTTGAATCGGATATAGCTTAGCGTCATTAATAAAAATCGTAGCTGTAAACCAGTCATTCCAGTGATAGACAGCCGTAAATAGTGAAAGCGTTGCCAATACAGGTCCAGATAAAGGCAATACGATTTTGAAAAAGATCCCAAACGTACTGGCTCCATCGATCTTCGCAGATTCCTCTAGTCCATCAGGCAGCCCCATAAAGAAGGTACGGAATATAATCATATTCCACACGCTTACCGCTGTCGGAATGACCATAACCCAGAACGTATCCATTAAGCCAAGCTCGCGGTTCAGCAGGTAAAAGGGAATAAGCCCCCCGCTGAAATACATCGTAATAATCGCAAAGATCATATAATACTTTTTGCCGATAACGCCTTTAACGGACAAGCCATAAGCGAAGATGGCCGTTAAGAAAATAGAGATCAACGTGCCGACAACGGTACGGGACACCGAGATTAGGAACGCATCAATAATCCGGTTATTTTGAAATACGATTCTATAATTATCAATCGTGAACACCCTTGGCCATAACGTTATTCCGCCTTTTGCCGTGTCGAGCCCTTCGTTAAAGGAGATCACCGCGGAGTTCCAGAACGGGTACAGCGTAGCGAGTCCAAGTAGCACTAGTAAAATATAAATCCAAACCTGCAATACTTTATCGCTGCTGCTCAGCTTCACTAGGCTTCACCACTTTTCTGAATATTAATAGAAGTTCGCTGAATTACCATAGGCTTGAACCTGCTCTCCTAGCCATGTAGTTTGCCATCGTCAGCAAGCCTACACTTATAATCGCTTTAAACAGACCAACTGCCGCCGCATACGAGAAGCGATTATTAATAATGCCTACCCGGTAAGCATACGTATCGATGACGTCCGCCACGTCTCGAAGCATTGCACTCCTGCCGAGCAAGAGCAAATCATCAAACCCTGCATTCAATAAACTTCCGATGTTCAGAATTAGAAAAATAATAATAACAGGAGTAATCGATGGAAGCGTTATTAAAAATATTTGTTTAAATTTGCTGGCACCATCAATAGAAGCCGCTTCATACAAGCTGGGATTCACGCCAGCGATAGCTGCTAGATAAACAATCGTTGCAAATCCGATTTCCTTCCACAAATTCGTCGTCACGATAATTCCCCAGAAATATTCGGGCAACGACAAGAAATTAATCGGCTTATCAATAAGACCAAGCGCTTGCAGTGAAATATTTAAGCTGCCGTTATCCACGGACAATATGGAGATCGTAAAGCCAGACACGATAACCCATGACAAGAAGTGAGGCAAATAACTAATCGTTTGAATGATTCTTTTGAAAGCCATGTTTCTTACTTCGTTTAGCATCAGGGCAAGCAGAATCGGAGCCGGAAAGTTAATGACCAGCTTAAGCAAGCTGATCACAATCGTATTCCGAATGACTCTATAAAAATCCGGCGAGTTAAAAAACATTTCGAAATGTTTAAAACCCGCCCATGTGCTGCCAAAAAAACCTTTAAATAAGCTGTAGTCCTGAAATGCCATCAAGACACCGTACATCGGAAAATAATTAAAAACGAGTATAAAGATCAGTGCTGGAAATATCATGAGCTGTACTTGCCATTGCGCAAGAAACCGCCGCCACAGCGGTTTCTCTCTTCGCGAGCTCTTTACTGCTGCATTTGCCGTAACAGGTGTTTGCACGCTTCCTCAGCCTCCTTATACTCTCCTCATTTAACCCTTAACTGCACCAGCCGTAATTCCGCGTGACATTTGCTCTGTAAACAATAAATAGATAATAACTGTCGGCAAAGCGATGATGGTCATTACCGCGAACTGTGCGCCATAATTGGATGAGTACTGACCGGTAAACTTCATAATGGAAAATGGCAGCGTCTTGAAAGTCTCGGATGTTAGAAACGTATTGGCCATAATGAATTCATTCCACCAGCTGATGAAGTTCATAATACAAACCGTCGCAATGGCAGGTTTCGTCATCGGCATAATAATTCGGAAAATAACGCCATAGACCGAACAGCCATCCATAACCGCCGACTCCTCTATGCTCTTCGGAATGGTTTCAAGAAAACCCGAAATAATGAGCAAACTTATTGGCAGCGAAAAAGCAATGTAAGGAAGGATCAAGGACAAAGGATTATCAATGAGATTCAGCTTGTCGAACAAAATAAAGTTCGGCAGCAAGGTCGCATGAATCGGTACGATCATACCGAGCATAATGAACGCCATCGCAGGACCGCGCAGCTTCCATTCCATCCGCGTGAACGCGTACCCGAGCATAAGCGCCAGAAAAGCAGCAACCAAGATCGTTACAGTCGTAATAAAAACACTGTTTAATAGAAACTTTGGAACGCTCCCGTAATTGAATGCATTCACATAGTTATTCCATTCAAATGTTTTGGGCCATTTTAATATACCGCTGCCAAAAAAATCTCCGCTCTTCAGAAAGGAATAATTGATGAGCCAAATGAGCGGAAAAATTTGCAGAAGCGCTACGACCCATAAAACGAGATGAAGAATGACCTTTAATGCGGGCGATGCGGCGTCCTTCTTCTTGCCGTTTTTCGCTTGGCGATTGGTCTTAGCTGCAAGAGCTTCCACGGGCATGCCTCCTAAAATAATTCATATACCAAATGTGCATATACAAGGGTGTGTATTAAAACTCACCAACATCTTTTTTGAACGCTTTGTTCATCGCTACCGTAATAATGAGACAAATGATAACGAACACAACGGATATTGCGTTTCCATAGCCGTACAGCGACGAGGAAAACGCCGTTTTATAAAGGTAATTACCAATAAACTGTGTCGTATTGGCAGGTCCTCCATTCGTCATGAGGAATACGGTTTCCATCTGCTTCAAGCAAGCCGTAACCGCGATGACGACTGCAACTCGAACCATTGGCGAGAGAAGTGGAATGATAACGCGCGTATACAGCTTCACTCTTCCAGCTCCATCAAGCTCTGCCGCCTCATAAAGATCCTTTGGTATGCCTTGAAGACCGGCGTAATAAAGCAGAAGCGCATAACCAAAGCCTTGCCACATGACCACAACGATAATGCACCAAATGGCAATATTTGAATCGCCCAGCCAATCCTGTTTCCAGGTGCTTAGACCAACGCCTTCAAGCAATTTATTTAACATCCCAAAGTTCGGATGAAATACGCTTACCCACATTTTCGAAGTAACAACGATTGAAATCACTGCTGGTATAAAAAAGATAGCCCGAAACCATTTCTCTAGCTTTCCTGCATGCATCACAAATATGGAGAACAAAAGCGCAATCGGGTGTTGAATCAGAAGCGTAGCTGCAAGCAGCAGTAGGGCATTAAGCAATGAACGCCAAAAAACGCTGTCATGAAACAAAATCTTTTGGTAATTCTCGAGTCCAACGAACTCGTAAGCACCGATTCCTGTCCAATTCGTCGTACCGTAATATGCACTCATAGTGATAGGAAAGCAAACCATGAAGAGAAACAGCATAAAACCCGGTGCGACTAGCCAAAAAATGGTGATGCGATTGCTCATCAGTTTGTGCATGGTTCTCCCCGCTCTCTCTTTGGTAGAAGGCGGGGCAGACCGAATGAATTCGGCTGCCCCATCAGCTAACTAGCTCATTTGTTTACTTCAGAACACCGACAGCTGCGTCCATTTCTGTTAAGAACTGCTCAGGTGTAATTTGTTTTCCAAACAGCTTTTGGTGAGCTTCCATTACTTTTGTCTTGAATTCATCCGTACCGTTATCATGTACCGGTGTACCGCTGGAAGAAGTCATTGCGCTGAAAATGCCAACCAATTGTTTTTGAAGCGCTGTTTCGTTGCCTGTCAGGAATTGATCAAACTTCTGAGCCGGAGTGCCTGATCCTGTTTGCCATACTTGCTTCGCCCAGTTCTCAGGCTTGAAGAAATATTGCAAGAAAGCGACTGCTGCTTCAGGGTGCTTCGATGTTTTCGATACGGAGTAACCGCCGCCATACCATGCAGCTACATCTGTTGCTTTACCTTTATCAGAAGCCGGGTAAGAGATCGCTCCTACGTTATTGCGGAAATCTTCAGGGAAGTTCTCGTCTGTTGCAAGACCTGCTTCCCAGTTACCCATCACGAACATTGCCGCTTGGCCTTGCCCGAACAAGTTGCGGGAAGTACCGTAATCTGCTGTCATGAAGCCATCTGCAAGTGCTTTGTTCTCTGCCAGTGCAGCGATGTCTTGTGCTGCTGCAAGGAAGTCAGCGTCGCCGGAGAATTTAGCTTCACCCTTCAATACCGCATCCATTTTGTCAAAATTGCCTGTGTGGCGCTGTGCTGCATACTCAAACCAGATTGGCAGTGACCAGCCTTCCATTGCGTTCGTTGCAAGCGGGTTAATGCCTTTTGCTCTCAGCTGCTTGGATACTTCAAGCAATTCTGCCGTTGTTGTTGGAACCGTTAAGTTATTGTCGTCAAAAATTTTCTTGTTATAGTAGATAACCAAGAAATCTGTACCGCGCGGCAATCCGTATAGCTTGCCGTCTTGGGAGAATCCATCTTTTGCACCTGGTACAAAGTTGCTGCTCTCAAAATCCGCTTCATTTAACTCAAGCAGCATGTTGTTATCGATCAAAGGTTTAATAAAAGAAGTTTGGCCCCACGCCTGGATAATGTCAGGTACTGCATCTGTTGATGCATATACTTTAATTTTCGCTTTATAAGGCTCATCTTGAAGCGCTTCTACTTCTATTTTCACATTTGGATTTTCTGCCATATAACTATCAATGATTGCTTGCTCGATTTTACCTGCTCCGTTAGAGCGGTCAGCCAGCGCTGTGAAAAACTTAAGCGTTACCTGCTCCGGCTCCTTCTCTTTCGGCGCTTCCGTTTCTTTTGCTGCATTAGTTGGACTATTCGTCGCTTCGCTGCTTCCGTTTTTTCCATTATTGCCGGAGCATGCCGCTACTGTAAAAACCATCATTATTGCTACTAGCGAAATCCATATTTTTCTCATCGCTACCCCACCTTTTTTTATTTGAGCAGGCGTTCCCTGTTCTGTCCCCATTATAACGTGTTATATCTGCGACAAAATATGATCCAAATTTAAGAATAGATGCCTCATTTTTTGGATCATTCCCAAAATCAGCCTAACTGGATTTATTTCTTGGTATACTGAAGTCACAAATCTGAATGCTACAGGTGAACATGATGCGATCCTTTTTTACTCCCTTTCGACATATTACGCTGCAACGGAAACTGCTTACCTTAGTCATTCCCCTTCTGATTGCAACCGTTGGGATTACCGGGCTGTATTCATATTACATTGCCTCGGGAGAAGTGGTAGATAAGCTTCATCAATCTCAAATGAACATGGCGATCAAGACAAAGGATCAACTCGACTATTTTGCCAAAAACACGTTAAGCTTCTCTAATTACTTGTTTCTAAATCCGACCGTTCAAAGCATGGTTATGAATGGCGACACGCAGCAGCGCCGTGATCAAGTGTTCAAAAATTTGCTGCCGCTTATGGTTACCGGCGAAACGATCCAATCGCTAGTGCTTTATCCCTCTACGAAGGATGATGTGCCCGCTCAGCCGTTTGCGATTACACAGACCGGTATTGCAAGCGCTATCAGCCTTGAGCGTTTTATGAAAACGCGTTACTATGAGAGGCTCGCAAATACAGAATCAGGACAAATTTGGGATATGTTTTACCCTTCGGATGGCATTCTGCTTGGTGACACCCATCATAAGATCGTTTTAGTGAAGCCGTACAAAAACTTTTACAACTATGTTCGAAGCGGCCTTTTAATTATAGGGATGGACGCAGATAAGCTAAGCAAATCCTTATATCATGACGATGAGGAAGCTACACAGTTTGTAATGAACGATCAAGGCACCATACTCGCCTCAACTGATTTGCGCATGATTGGCAAACCGATAACAATGCTGCCCGTATTCGATCAGATGGATACAGCTGCCATCGAACCCGCAGAAGGATTAGCGCTGCTTAAGGAAAACGATCATTATATCGTTTCAGATTCCTTATCGGATATTACCGGCTGGCGAACTGTCGTTATCCAAGATCGCAGCAAGCTGGTGCTCGAATTGAAGCATATTGGTTCCGTCACCTTCTCGATCATGGCGATCGTTACGCTCATCACGATTATTGTCTCTTGGGTCATTGCCCGCATTATTACGAATCCGATGAAAAAGCTGATGTTCTCCATGAGGGCGCTCCAAACGGGGGATTTTACGCAGAGGGTACACTTCAACGGTAACGATGAGATCGGCAGACTCGGCCATTTGTACAATACGATGGTTGGACGAATTAAAACCTTAATTGATGACGTATATGCTTCGCGACTGAAGCAGAAGGAAGCCGAGCTGAAGGCGCTGCAATCGCAAATTAATCCACATTTTCTATACAACACTTTAAATATGATAAACTGGAGCGCCGTGCAGAAGGGGGATAAAGAAATATCCGAGATGGTCCTCTCACTCTCCCAAGTGTTCCGACTAAGCCTGAATAGCGGCAACGATTTTGTAGAGCTGAAGCACGAGATCGAGCTGGTACGAAACTATTTATTTTTGCAAAAGAAACGATTTACGACGAGGTTTAATTTTGAGATTGATTTGGAGCCCTCAATTGAGCACTTTCGTATGCCTAAGCTGCTCCTGCAGCCGCTCGTCGAGAATGCGATTATCCATGCCATCGAGCCCTCAGGCGGAAATGGACATATTCACATCAAGGCTTATACAGAGGACTCTCTTATTATTCTAGAAGTCACCGATAACGGACCAGGCATGCCGGAGAAACAGGTATACCTTCTTAATCAACCAACCGTAGAGGAGCCAATGCGCAACTTGCAAACGGATGACGCTCACTCTGGGATGGCACTGGCTAACATCAAGGAAAGGCTCGCTTTATTTTATGAACAGGCAGAATTCGAGATCGTAAGCAAGGAAGGCTTAGGCACGAGGGTGCAACTGCGAATTAAACAAGGAGGCAATGGAAATGGTGCTTAAAATGATCGTTGCAGAGGATGAGCAATCGTTCCGAGAAGGCATTCTTACACTTGTCGACTGGAAGCTGTATGGCATTGAGATTGCCGGAGAAGCGGAGAATGGCAAACAGGCTTTGGAAATGATTCATAACAATCCCCCTGATTTGCTGCTGACCGATATCCGTATGCCTTTTCTAAACGGTCTTGACCTTATTCGTGAAGCCAAAGCAGCCGGCCATGAATTTCATTCTGTGCTGCTGACCGGCTACAATGAGTTTGAATATGCCAAGGAAGCGATCAAGCTTGGCGTTTCCGACTACCTCTTAAAGCCTTGTATGCCGCATGATATTATTCGTGTAATTATGGACTTAAAGCAAAAAATTGAACAATCCGAAAATGAAGATAAAGCTTTAAATGCCCTTAACCGCAGCTGGAATCGCAACCTTCATCTGCTCAAAAATCAGATTTTATCGCAATGGGTTCAGCATCCGCTCATGCCTCTGGAGGATCGATTCAGCGTAATGAGTGAAGTGGACATGACGCTCTCGTGCGGCCCCATTCAAGTCGGTCTGATCCGCATTGACTCCAACAAGGCGCAGAACGTCACCGCATCCAAACGTGATTTAGAGCTTATACGTTATGCGCTGCTGAATATTGCAGGTGAAACCCTTCGGCCGTTGTACGATGGCAAGCTTGAGGTATTTCGGCATGGCGACGAGATGTTATGGATCGGAAATTATCCAGAAAACACGACCAACGAGGCGATTGAAGGTGCTATGAAGGAGCTCCAGCTTAATCTTGAAGCTTATCTGAAGCTCTCGATCAGCATATCAATCAGCTCTGCTGCTGCTTCGGTTGATTATGCGCATATTGGTTACCAGCAAGCGATTGAAGCGATGGAAGCCAGATTCTATCAAGGAAGAGGCGGTATATTTTTTCATGCCGAGGCTGGTAAGCAAACCGCTGCCAAAAGCTCCATTCTAGACGATGCCTATTTGTATCGACTCGAGAAAGACCTGCTTCTCGCTTTGCAGAATGAGCATTATGAGCAGGCAGTTGATGCCATTGAAGCGAGCATGTCTCATATTCGGAACAATTCGAGCTATTCCAAAGCTGAGGTTCATCTGCGCTCCACAAGTCTTATTCTAGAGCTGCAAAAATTCGCCCAAGAGCGCAAAGTTGCCTCTATCGAATGGCAGGACAGCTTCGTGAACTGGATCGAGCAAATCCCTAACATGGAGACGCTTGATGATTGCTCCGTCGTCCTGCAAAAAATCGTGCAAAGCATCGTCGAGGCTGTATCGAACCAGAAGTCACTGCATCGTACCGTGCATGCTACCATTGAGCTGATTAAGCAAAAGTACAATACAAATCTCACACTAGAGCTTGCTGCCAAGGAAACCTTCGTCAGCAATTCCTATTTAAGCTCATTGTTCAAGCAAGAGCTTGGCGTTAACTTTCTTGATTATTTGCATCAATACCGCGTAGAGCAATCGAAGGAGCTGTTGCGTCAAAGCTATAAAATTTATGCGGTTTCCAAGCTGGTCGGCTATCAGGAGGAACGTCACTTTAGCTCAACTTTTAAGAAGTGGACCGGGCTTACGCCTCGGCAATATCAAAAAAACTACAATGCGGGTTGACTCAAGCCGTGTGCCGCATAACAAAAAAACTACGACGTCAGCTTATAGCAACCTTCTCCGCTACTACTGATTTCAAGCTGCGAAAGTTGAGTTAAAAAGTCCCAGTGAGCTCTTGCTTCACTGGGACTTTCTTGTTTTCCTATTTACATTAAGCTTTCAAAAAAACGGTTTTAATTGAGGTGAAAAATTCGATTGCCGCTTGTCCCTGCTCTCTCGAATGCGAGCTGGATTGCTTCATTCCGCCAAATGGTGCCTGCAGCTCCACACCTGCCGTTTCCGCATTTATGCGTACCAAGCCTGCATCCATATCAGAGATAAAGGTCAGAATATGGCTAATATTTTGTGTATAAATAGAGGCACTCAGTCCATATTTCACGTCATTGGCCAGCGCTAACGCTTCCTTCAAGTCCACAAAAGGTATGAGCGCCAGTACCGGACCAAAAATTTCCTCCTTGGCTATCGTCATATCCACGGTTACCTTTTCGAAGACGGTCGGTTGCACGTAATAGCCATTCGACAATTCCTCATCCTCCGGTATGCTTCCGCCATAGAGGAGGCTAGCCCCTTCCGCGATTCCCTTATTAATGTAGGAAAGAACGGTATTACGCTGCTTTTCATTGGCACAAGGCCCCATCCATGTGGTGGAATCCTTCCCATTTCCCAGCTTCAATTGTTTGACTTGATCCAGCAGCTTCGCCCGGAAAGCTTCATAAATCGAGGCTTGCACGAGGATCCTGCTCGTAGCCGTACATTTTTGTCCCGTGGATTTCAAACCACCGCTAATCGCTGCTTCTACCGCAAGATCGAGGTTAGCATCTTCAGCGACGATAAGCGGATTTTTCCCGCCCATCTCCAATTGATACTTGGCTCCACGCGAAAGAGCCGCTTGGCCAATCTGCTTCCCTACTTTATTGGAACCCGTAAAGGTAATACCTTGAATATTGGAATGATTGGCAATACCGCCACCAATTAGAGCACCGTCACCTGTGACCATATTGACAACGCCAGACGGAAAGCCTGCTTCCTCAAAGCATGCAAGCAGCTTTGCCGCCGTAATCGACGTTTCAATGGCTGGCTTTATGACAATCGTATTGCCATAAATAAGCGCCGGTGCCATTTTCCACATCGGGATCGCAACCGGAAAATTCCACGGCGTTATAACACCCACAACGCCTAGAGGCACTCTAGTTGTGAACATGATCGCCTCAGGGTCAGTTGAAGGTATAACGTCACCTGTCTTCCGCATGCCTTCCCCCGCATAATAACGAAGAATAGCAACTCCACGAGCCGTTTCACCTTTACATTCCGCAAGGGTCTTGCCCATCTCGCGCATCATGGTTTCAGCTATCTCTTCCAGTCTTGCCTCTAGATGGTTAGCAGCCTTGAACAGATAATCGCCCCGGGCCGCGCCCGAAAGCCTGCGCCATGCTTCTTTGGCACGATTAGCGGCGCTCACCGCAAGCTCAAGATCCGCTTCGTTGGAATCTTGCACATATCCGACGATCTCAGACGAATTCGCAGGATTAATGCTTTCCGTCAACCTTCCGGTTGCGGATACGCTCCATTTTCCATCAATAAAATTCAAATAAGTCTGCTCTATAGTCATTTCTCTATTCACTCCATCCCTAGGGTTATCGCTTTAGCTCACTGAAGGAATTCCCAACCCCTCGGCAAAACTGTCGGATTGAATGGCAGACGAATGATACCTGTCGAGAACTTGAATGCCCAAATGAGCTCTGCGCACTTTCTCCCTGCACTGGGCGATGGCCAGCTCCTTGTTGTGAATACCCGCTGGATACACGCTAGCTGCATTTCGAAGACCGAATTTCAGATAAACCGGCGAAGCGATTCTTACAATTTCCGGGATTTCATAGTTGCGGATAAAACCTCCTAAATCATCCGGCGACTCAATATAGAGATCAATCGGAGCATCAACCACGGTTCGAATCGATGACAGCTGCGGCAGAGTAATATCACCCGGCAAATTCAAGGTAGTGCCGCCAAGCTCCGTAAAAATCCGAGCATTTACCGGATTGGTCGGACTCATCAGCGCTGAAATTTTAACGACCAAATCAGCTGGCAGCTGACCCTTGATTTTCGCTTGATTGATCAGCCATAATAAGCCTTCATCCGCCACAAGAACGCTTCGAATGCCTAATTCAGCCGCACGAAATATTTCTTCCAATCCATAGAGCAGCTGATCCATTCCTGCATGCCGCCCGCCAAGCAGCTTTCCACTGCTGCTAAGAGACATGGCTCCGATATCAAAGCTCATGCGAGGCCCAACGAAGAGGCATACCTCCATCCCTTCCGCCATGCCTATTTGGACCATATCACCAATTTCTGAATCACTTAACAGCATAATTCCGCTGCCCTGAGAGACGCGGTTGACCGTTAGTCCATATTGTTTGGCTTCTGCAATAACGCTCTCCATTATTGCAGGACCCTCTACCGAAGGGATTTCCACACGGTAATGGGCTCCATCTTCAAATCTTTTAGCACTTGTCGCGAGCTGATACTGCTCTTTGTCCGGCAGGCCCAGACTAGCCGCAAAGGCTTGAGCTTTGTTCATCGTTGTTTCCCCCTCGAAGCATTCCATGTATGTGAATGACTAACTCCCACTAGCCTCTTCCGACGATTGGTTCTATAAAACTAACTTCCTCTTTGGAATTTGGACGCAAAAAATCAAGGTCGCAGCCTTGGTCGGCTTGCAATACATGATCCGCATGCAGCTTCATAAACCCTCGCTTATGCGTACGAACAGGCGACCAATCACGCAGACGCTCACGTATTTCCACATCCGTCAGCTCTACGCTAATCGTACCGTGATCCAGATCAACCACAATCCAGTCCCCGCTTCGAATGGCAGCGATAGGCCCTCCAAGCTGGGCTTCCGGCGAAACATGCAAAATATTCGTACCAAAGCTTGTTCCACTCATTCGGGCGTCGCTGATCCTTACCATATCCCGAATTCCCTGCTTTAACAGCTTCTTCGGAATCGGCAGCGCTCCCCATTCGGGCATCCCTGCTCCCACCGGTCCGCAGTTTCGCAGAACTAACACGGAGGTCTCATCGACCTCCAACTCCTCGCTATCAATGGTTTCATACATCTCTTCATAGCTATCGAATACTATGGCTTGGCCTCTATGTTGATGATTAATTAAGGAACTAGCTGCTCGTTTCAGAATAGCTCCCGAAGGCGCCAAATTACCTGTTAGTACAGCAATGCCCGCTTCCACTTTATAAGGTTCGGCCAGAGAATAAATAACATCATCCCGGTAAGCGAGATAATCGCGATAACATTCTTCAATCGTAGTTCCCAGTGCACTCAGACAGGTCGCATCGAGCTGGGGCAGCAGCCTGCTGATCACAGCGCCAAGTCCGCCTGCTTCAAAAAAGTCATCCATACTGTGCTCTCCACTTGGTTGAAGATTGACCAAAAGCGGAATTTCACTTGATCTTTCTTCATATCTCTTTAAGGGAATATGGATCCCGAGCCGCCCTGCAATCGCAGTTAAGTGGATAACCGCATTGGTAGAGCCGCCAAGCGCTGCCAGCAGCTTGATGGCATTATCGAATGCAGCTTCCGTCATTAGACGAGCCGGAGTCAATTCTTCCCTAACCATCGCAACAATTCGTTTGCCCGTTTCTTCGGCTGCCCATTTACGGCTGGCATGCGTGGCCGGAATCGTGGAAGTGCCCGGCAGCATCATGCCGAGAATCTCCGATAGGCATTTCATGGTAGAGGATGTGCCCATGACGGGACATCCTCCCTGCGTGCATGAAATGCATTTTTCCAGCTCGCTCCATTCCTCGTCTGTCATAAGGCCCGCATTGTAATCATCCATCAGCTTCCAAAGATCCGTCCCATAATTCACTTTCTTCCCGCGAAAGGAACCCGATGCCCGGTGTCCGGCAGCAAGCTGCAGCGAAGGAATATTGCTGCTGGCTGCACCCATAAGCTGGGCGGGTGTTGTCTTATCGCATTCGCAAAGCAGCACTGCACCGTCAATTGGCAATGCCCGAATAGATTCTTCAACGTCCATCGCCATCAAATTGCGATAAGGCAGATCCGAAGGCTTCATAAAATCAGCAGGCGTCGTGATTGTATGCATCTCAAGCGGGTATCCTCCTGCAAGCAGCACTCCACGTTTGACAAATTCGACTAATTCTTTATGGGGCGCATTACAGCTATTTAAATCACTCCATGAGTTGAAGATGCCAATAATCGGCTTGCCTACAAATGATTCGGGAACATGCCCATTAGCCCTCATGGCCGACAGATGCTGGAATCGCGTTTCCTTTGACGGGTGTTTAAACCATCGGTCACTGCGCAAAGACATGCTCAAATCACCTCTTCAATCCGAATTCGTGTTGTTGTTGTCACTTGCTCGCCAGGCTGAAGAACACGGAAGCCCGTCAGCTCCTGCGGAAGCTGCAAGTTTGGTGCATTCGTTATCCAAGTATAAGGCTCTGGGCACAAATAACCCTGCCATGCATCATGGTTGTAGACCACCCAATGCTTAAATTGCTCGTCCGCGCTGTACACAACGCGAATGCCGGAATTCAGATCGGTTAGCACCGCTTCATTGGCTCCCGTTCCCGCTGTCTGAAACGCATCGTCCAGCGCGTGCTCGACTAAGCTTTTCCCCTCGCGCAGCTCCTCCAAATAAGGAATATCCACTAGTTCGCCGGTTGGCAAGAAACGTTCGTCCAGCACCCACTGCTTATCCGCATTCAGAGAAAATCGGCACTGCGCCAGATCCCCTGAGGGATCAAACGGATAATTAAACGTCGTATGGTAGCCGAGTCCCCAAGGAAATGGCGCGGCATCCCGGCTGCTGATTGTCGCTTTAATCGTGAGCGTTGCCCGCTCCAAGATGTAACTCATTTGAACACTAAATGAATGTGGAAACCGAGCTAAAATCGCTTCATGCTCATCGGAATGAATGATCGTCTCCAGTACGATCCTCTCTCCTTCTGCCTCTGCCCGTAAAATCTTCCATGGCGCATCAAATAATAAGCCATGGGTGTGATTGTGTTCAGCAGCATCATTAATATCAAACTGATAGTCCCTGCCATTAAATGCAAACTTGCCATCGGCAATGCGATTGGGAGGAAAGAGGATCGGCAGGCCATACAAGATAGGATCTGCCTTGTACATCTCCTGACTTTCTGGAAATCGCAGCAATTCAAGATCTTTATTTTTTAATCGCAAAGATAATAGGTTGCTTCCCCAAGCCGGTACCAGCGTGAACGCCAGCTCCTCATTTTGTACCCTTATTGCCGTTTCCCCATAAAGCTCAAACTGTTCGATAGCCAATTCTGCCTGCCTCCTTAATTAAAGTGCTGTCTCATCGCAGCAAGGCTGGGCAGTTCAAGAATATCATCCAGCAGCGCACGAGCCTGTTTCTCGGAACGGGTCCACGGATCCATCATAATTAACTGGACAAGATCTTCAAAATTCCCGCTATCATAGGCCTGCAGCTCAATCTCTACGGGTGCGACACGATCGCGAAGCGCAAAGTTAATCAGAGGCTTAGGCAAGCCTTTGGTCTTAATGCCTTGAACGCCGATTCCACTGACGTAACAAGGGATTTCCACCTGAAAATCGAGCGGGATGCCCGGCACGTAGTTGCTGTCATTCAATATATTAAGGATCATCACTCTAGGCACATCACATGCTATCGCTTCAATAAAAGGAATCATCGGTTCTGACGAATGCACCGGCGGGAAATGATCCATAACTGCTTCTGTCGTATTTTCAGAAACCTTCCGGATTCTCTCTACGCCAGCTGCACCTCCCGCAAAGTAAAGATCCCGCCACCAAGCCTGTGGGTCTTCCTTATAGAGATGCTCCGTTTCTTGATCCGCATGGTGCCAAGCCGGCCAAGAGCCGCCGCCCGGATTTCCCGTATCGCCAATCGGAAAAACGCCAAATTTCTTATAGAGATCAAGTGCTTTGGGACCTAACCAGTCGCAGGTAGCGCAGCTCTCGATGTAAGCAGCCGATTTTTCTTCGATCCAACGATCCAAAATAGGGAATGCATTTTCCCCTTTGTATCGGAACTCGGTCAGCCAAATAAAGTGATTCACGCCTGGAATCTCATACGTAATATGATTCGGGTCGAGTCCAATGACCTCAGCAACAGCTTTTACCCCGTTAGAACCATGGCAGAAGCCTGCCAGCTTGGCCTGCGGATACTTGCGCTGCAAGTAGGTTACGCCCGCCATGACCGGGTTGGACACGAGCATATACCAAGCGTCCGGACAAATCTCCAAAATGTCCAGCATAACCGATTCCATCAGGCGCAGCTGATCGAAATTAATCCAAAAGCCTTCGTCATGCATCACATGCAGGCTTCCGCCAAACCGATAACCGTGCTTCTGGGCTATATCCCATCCGTCCTTCAAGCGCTGATGGCCTCCGACCAGCGCAGCAAGCACCACGAAGTCGGCTCCACTTAGCGATTCTCTCCGGTCCGTCGTTTTTTCCAGCACCAGATGGATATTAGCTTCTTTAGCGTAGCGTTCGCAAAGGGAATATGCGCTTTCCAATCTCTGCTCATCGATATCCATAAAGCTGACGACACTGCCTTCAAGAGAAGGGGTCAAGCAGATGTCCTTGATTAGGCTGAGAGAGAACATGGCAGATCCTGCTCCGATAATACTAATTTTAGCCATAGGTATAACCTCCATATGAGAGTGAATGATTTTGAATGAGGGCTTGTTATCAAATCGCAGCCGATGCTGCTCCGTCAATACTTAAATTAGAGCCGCTAACGACGACAGATTCGTCGGAAGCTAGGAATAACACGGCATACGCAACCTCGCGCGTCGTTGCCATTCTTCCGAGCGGCTGCTGCTGTTTAATGATCGGGTACAATTTATCCATTCCGCCCATGCTTTCGGCGAGACGGACGTTCATATCCGTCTCCACCCAGCCTGGCGAAATGGAATTGCAGCGGATGCCCTTCTCGGCATAGGAGACGGCGATCTCTTTGGTTAATCCAATAATGCCTGCCTTGGAAGCAGAGTAAGCGGTATAGCCAGGCTCCGTTAAAGAGGCCATGACTGAAGATGTATTAATAATAGAGCCGCCATTTCGCTTGAGCATCTCAGGGATTGCTTTTTTACACATTAAGAACATCGACTTCAGGTTAACTTGCAGCACTTCGTCCCATGTTTCTTCCTCATAATCCAAAATATCGCCAACAGGCATAATGCCCGCATTGTTAAAAACGATATCAAGCCCGCCGTAAGCGTTGACCGCGCTTGCCACAGCATCTTCAGCCGTCTTCATCAGGCCCACGCTGCCGCATACGATCTCGCAGCTTCCGCCCATTTGGCGAATTTCGGCAGCTACCTCGTTTAATTTCTCCTCGTTGATGTCGACCAGGATAAGACTCGCGCCTTCTTCAGCAAAGAGCAGTGCCGTTCCTTTACCGATTCCTGATGCCGCTCCTGTAATAATCGCTACTTTTGAAAAGAGGCGTCCTTGCTTCGTACTCATGTGATGACATCCTTTCCTATCCTCATTCGATATCGTTTATTTAACAGCTCCAATAACCAGCCCTTTACGAATATAGCTTTGAAAAATAATATAAATCGCAATGGGCGGCAGCGAAGCAAGCAACAGCCCTGACAATAACAGTGGGTAGTCTGAGCTGAACCGATTGAGCACAGTCGCCACCGCAACGGTTACGGTCTTTAAGCCATCCGATTGCAAATAGATCAGCGGGGTTAACAAATCGTTCCACCAGTTCGTCGCATTAAAGATCGATACCGTGACCACGCCCGGCAAGCTCATGGGCAAAATCACTTTGAACATCGCCTGATGATATTTGGCACCGTCTATTTTTATCGCTTCGAGCACTTCATCGGGCATTGCTCTCATCAGTGAAGTGAGTAAGAAGACCGTGCTCGGAATAGCCGAGACAGACCAGATGGTCACCACGGATATGATATGGTCGGTCCAGCCGATCTTTGACATCAACAAATAGTTTGGAATGATAAAAGTAATACCCGGTATGGTCATCGTTGCGATCATAATAATATAAAACCCGTTGCGGTATTTGAATTTTAATTTGGCAAAAGCATAGGCTGCCGGAATAGACAAGGCTAGGGAAGCAACTAAGCTAAGTCCCACGTAGACGAGCGTATTGCCAAACAACCGAACGAGAGAGAAGCGATAAATGAGTGCGATGAAGTTATCAAAATACCAGGTTTTTGGAAGACCCATCGGATGTTTGATATATTCTATCGTCGGCTTCATACTGCTGATAGCCATGTAGAACAACGGATACATCGCCATGAAGGCAATGACAGCGAGCACGATAAAAATCAGAAATCTAACCATTCTTCTAGAGGCTGTTTTCATAATGTCCTCCTATTGCTCCAAGCGCTTGGATATTTTCAACTGAATCCAGGTAATGAACATAACAATGAAGAACAAGAAAACCGACAGCGCGCTCGCATAGCCCATATTTCCGCTTCGGAAAGCTTGAATATAAATCATATAATCGATTGGTGTTGTCTCGTAACCGGGCCCACCGCCTGTGATCGAATAAACAAGGCCAAACAGCCCGACAAAAACGTAAATAACATTGACGATCGTAAAGTAAAATATCGCTGGATATAACGACGGTATGACGATGTACATTAATCGCTGACGCCAATTGGCTCCGTCTATTTTGGCCGCATCAAACAATTCATTGGAGATCGAAGATAGCCCCGATAAAAAAATGAGCGTTCCTTGGCCTAGCGTCTGCCAGTAAAAACATAGAATCAAGATCATAAATTCGGTCGGCACCGTATTCAGCCAATCCGTCGTAAACGCGCCAAGTCCGGCATTTTCCAGAAGCGTATTCACGATCCCTTTGTTCGTAAACATTGATTTTGCCAAAAAACCGATAACGACCGAGGAGAGGATCGCCGGCAAGTAATACACCGAACGAAACAAGCGCCACCCCGGAACCTCCTCATGCAGCAGAACCGACACCGTAAGCGATATGAACAAGATGCCAGGTACCGATAGTAAAAAGATCAGATTGTTACGCAGCATAAGCGGCAAATCGCCATTACTAAGGATCGTCTTAAAATTATCCCAGCCAACAAACGTAGAAGTGACTCCATCCCATTCCGTAAAGCTATGAAAAAACGTGTTAAACATGGGATAACCTACGAATACAGCTAGTAACAGAAAAGCCGGCAGCAAGGAGAACAAACCTACCCATCGTTCTTGCTTGAGACCCATCCTTCTATTCCTCCTTGCCTTTTGGTAGAAGCGACCTCCTTTCCTATGAAGGCCGCTCCTTAACCGCCTATTTATTTTTTAGAAGCGAATCGCGTTTCTGGTCGATTTTTTTCATAAATTCCTCTGCTGTCATTTTCCCGCTGGAAACCAGGGATTGCAGCGACATCATCTCGCTTGTCAGCTCCGCTGGGTAAACATTGTCCGGCCAGAAAATAGTGCTAGGTTCATTGGCCATATCCTGCATCGTTTTCACTAGCGGATCGGATACGTACTCGTTCACATCCACATCGTTGACGACTGTAATACGTGCTTCGCCCGACTTAATTTTATTGATTTGCTCTTCCTTGCTCATCAGGAATTTGACGAAATCAGCCGTTTCTTTCTTGTGCTCCGAGTAGTTCGTCACCACAAACGCAGCGCCCACCCCGCCAGGACCGCCATCGTGGATTTTGACATCCTCGCTGAAGTCTGGAATTTTCATAAAGCCGACCTTGTCGCCCATCTCCTTGCTGAAGTTCAAGATGTCCGCATTTGCTCCAACCGTCATGCCGAGCTGCTCTTGAATAAACAGTTGTCGAACTGAATCATCGGCAATGACCAAGTTTTTCTCGAACAGCTCGCGCCAGCCCTTCATGACATTCACCAGCTTAGGATCGGAGAAATTGGTTGTGCCTTTGACCAAGCTGTCGAGGCCTGGAATATCCACCGTTTGAGCAATCCAATAGTCCGGTACATGAAGGAAGCTGTCTTTAAATAAACCAAGCGGTGTAATATCCTTCGTCTTCACTTTCTCCAGCATAGCTACAAATTGTTGAAAATTTTTCGGGCGCTGGGCAATGGGATCGATTCCGGCATCCGCAAAAATTTTCTTGTTATACGCTAGAAGAAAAGTTCCGTCTGTCCCAAATGGAACGCCATAGGCTTTTCCATCGGCCGTAAAGTCTTCCGTTGTGGCGCTCCATCCCACGATTCTGGATCTTTCTTCACCTGAAAAGTAACTATCCATCGGCTCTAAAAATTGCTTAAACCGAAGCATATAGGAACCTGACCAGAGTACCGTTAAATCAGGACCGTTCTTGGCAATGCTGGCCGTTTGGAATTTAGCAAACAGCTCATCTCCGGAAGGTACGTCCTGCACATCAATCTTCACATTGGGATGGGCCTTCTCATATCGGGCAACAGCCTGAGAAATGTAGAAGTCTTCTTTTTTCTTCGCTTTGTTATTTTCATCAATGGTCGCAAACCCTGAATTCCAGAAAACAATGTTGACTTTCTCCTGTCCTTCTCCACCTGTAGAAGCGCTTTCATTTTCATTCTTGGAACATGCAGAAAGCGACATTGTAACCAGCATCATTAAAGCTATACTTAAAACAGACCATCTTCTCATTCTCATGGAAACCTTCCTTCTTTCGTTAGTTGATGTCTTGCTTCCTAGTATAGAAGCTTTCCATAAGCAGATGAATCTCCTAAGCCAACCATTTGATTTATCACTTTATATCCGAAGAGGATACCATTTATCATTTTTCAAGCCGCAGTTAACATCTTTTAATTCTTTTCAGCATCTGCATAGTGTGAGGGTGCAATCCCCTTAATTTTCTTAAACATGCGGGTAAACGAGCTTAAGTTTAAGTAGCCCAGCTTGTCCGAAACCTCAGTTAAGGTCATTCCGCTGCGGATCATCGTTTCGGCCTGCTCCACCTTGGCTGTCAAAACAGCGGTGCTGAAAGAAATCCCTTTCTCTTCCTTATATATTCTGCTGAGATATACAGGGCTTACTTTAAGATGCATCGCGATGGCATTTAAACTAATTTCATCAAACCTGTGCTCTTGAATAAACATCTCGGTGGCTTCAACAAACTTCTTTCTTTCATGGCCGTTCTTCTCTTTGAATGCCGGTTCCTGCAGCACATGGATAGCGTTGTATAACAAATGCACCGCTTGCGTTAATGAAACGCAGTCCAGCAGCTCAGATCTTTGGAAATAAGTCTCCGATGGATGCCGTCCCGACATTTCGCAGATTTGCTTCAGCTGAAATAAAATATCCTCCAGTACATTGTGCAGCAGGTTTGGTTTGGGATATGGCGGGCCGACGACCTGCTTGAGGTTTGCCAGCAGATCTCCTGCCTGCTCGTATTGAAAGCTGGACAGTTTGTTCATTATCGCCTTTTTCCAAATAAACACGGCATCGGAAAGCGTTGCTTCAGGCAGCTCGCCCTGAAACAGGTGGTCATTTTCACAAAAATATTTGAGGCTTAGCAGGTCGCTAGCAAAACGATCATACACGGTCCACTCCCGCCAGTCTGTAAACCTTTTACTCACAGCAATGGATAGAGTATGGCCCATATACTGCGAAACCGAGTCGATCAACAGCTTCGGGTCGATATCCGAGCTATTCGTGCTGCTTACCAATACATGCCATCGGTTATCATTTATGTTTTCCACGAACCCAATTAGCCTGCTGCGATAAAGTTCAACAGCCATATGGTCAATCGAATGGCCTATTTTAACGATTTCTTGAGAAGTTAATTTGGATTCATCCTGAGAAGGATCTAACGCCACAACCCATGCCTCATATTCTCCCTTTTGCAGAAAATATTTATACTCTCCCAGCTTCTCGGCAAACGCTTCTGTCTCTTCACTGTTATACAAGCCGTGCAGCCAATCTCTTAATAAGCTGGCTTTACGAACGAATCTTGAACCCGCTTCCGGCGTCCCTTCCTCCTGAAAATGATGCTCCAGCAGCTTGGCTTTCATCTTGGCTGTCAGTTGCTTCAAAATGAGCTGAAGCTCCTCAATTTCCATTGTGGATTTTACAATAAAGTCATGAACGCCCAGGCGCAGCGATTTGCGAACCGTTTCGAAATCTTGGTTGCAGGTCAAAATAACAAATTCCCCGTCAGGATTTAAAGGCTTTACCTTCTCAATAAAATCAAGCCCATTCATTCTGGGAAGCAAAATATCCACAAGTGCGATGTCCGGCAGAAATCTCTCGTACAACTCAACAGCTTCAACTCCGTCTCTGGCTTCGCAGACGACCTCCAGCCCCATCTCAGACCAAGGAATTAATGATTTGATCCCCATTCTAACTAGCATATCGTCTTCAATAATCATCACTTTCATTCCGAATCTCCTCCATTATGATCGATATAGGGAAAGGTAAGCGTTACGTTCGTCCCTTTACCCACTACACTTCGAATTTCGATGCCATACCTCTCGCCATACTCCAGCTGCAAGCGACGATGCACATTTTTAAGCCCGATCCCCGAGGTTCGTTCCTCATCCTCGTACTCATTGGAATCCGTTATCAGCATACCGGCAATGGAGCCTTCTTCAATTCCGACTCCGTTATCTATAACCTCCACCCGTACCTGCTCCGCTTCCATCGCGCAAGTAATTGTCAGCTGTGGCGTAATTCCATCAAGATTAGTAAATCCATGCATGATTGCATTCTCGACAATCGGCTGCAGCGTCAGCTTCAATATTCTTGCACCCTGCACCTCATGCGGCACATCCCATATCGTTTCAATTTTGATGAACATCCGTTTTTCCTGAAACGCAATATAGCTTTTGACATAATCCATTTCCTCGCCGACCGTGCTCCATATGGTTCTTGATTTGCTTAGTGTATAGTTCAGCATGCTGCTTAAATTAACAAGGGTCTGGGCAATCATCTTCTCGCCCTTCATTTCCGCCATCCAACGGATCGAATTAATCGAATTATGCAGGAAATGAGGCTTGATCTGGGACAGCAAGAGATTGAGCTCCAGGCTCGACTTTTCCCGTTCATCCGTTTTAATTCGCTCAATCTGTTCATTAATCCGGCTTAGCATTTGCTGAATGCCCGAGAATAAAATTTCGATTTCCTCCAAGCCTTTGTATTGGAAATTTCCAATGACATCCTGCCCCTGCCCAGCATCATTAAAGCGTATTTTCCGAACCATCCTCGATAAATTCAGCACAGGTATCATCGCTTTTCTTGTGAATATATACAGGATAAGTGAAATCAAAAGAATGGACGACACGGTTACCGTGAGCGTATGGCTCCACAATTGCTTAGTGGGACTTGCCAAAAGCTCTTCCGGCGTTAGCGCAATTAAATACCATCTTAAGAAGGGAATGTTTTGGATGGAGCAAAAGTAGCTTTGGCCGTTCCACTGAATCAGAAAGCTTTCATATCCCCCACCGTCCACCTTCGCCTTCGATATCGCCTGTCTGGATAGCTCCTTCAGGCGGTCGTCATCATCTTCGCTAGAAATGAGCAATTCGCCGTCTTCCTGACTTATGAATGCAAGGGTTGAGCTGTTCAGTTGAATTTTGCGCAGCAGCCGCTGAAATAAGCTCTCGTTGACCTCTACGTTTAAGAGGCCTAGCACCGAATTGCCTTGTACAATATTTTTAGTGAAATAAAAAGCGTTCTGCCCCTCCGAGAGATCGTGAAAGTTGGGGCCCACATTGCGATACATGACGTTATTATCATAAGGTATCCTCTCCGAAGGCCAATTAAACTGCTGCACGACTTGCTTCAACCGCTCAACCTCGGTATCATGCAAAACGTTATTGCTGAATACTTCCCCTTGATCGTTAATAATTTGTACGTATAAGGGCACTCTTAACCGATACGCAGCAGTGAACGACTTCAGCCGGTCTCTGACCGCCTGTTCATTTATGGGAGCGTTATTATTTCGACTTAACAGCCTCTGTAATTCCTGATCCTGCGACAAGGTGCGAATATAATCCTCGATATGGTTCACATAAAAGTCCAAGCTGATGGAGAGCGACTCCATATTGCTCGAAACCGATTTGTCGTATAACGTTTCCACTTGCTTAACCGCTCCTTTGCCCAACATATAACCTTGGATAAGAACCGGAACAATAATAATACACATGAGCAGCAAAATAAGCGTAATTAAGTTTAGCCGGCGTTTTATCCGTATCATCTATAAACCCTCCTCTGCGGCTTCACATTGATTCATGCAATGAATATTGTTTATTTATTTGTTTATTTATTTGTTTCTGCATTCTTATTCAATTATTTCTTATCTTGTAGTGCTATTATATCCGGAATAATAATCAATACCATGATTTATTATATTTTGCGTAAGCAAACCACGCGCCTCGTTGGAATTCCAATACGCGGAAGGCGATTACCATTTCATGTGGCTCCGCAAAAATAAGCTATCAATTAAGCAATATACAAAAACAAAAAACTGCAAGATCGCACAGCCTCATTCGGCAGCGGTCTTAGCAGTTTTTTGTTTCAAGGACTTTAATTTCCTAATTCTAAAGTATGTGGGCCAGGGGCAGTGCTCCCTTTATCCAACATCGCGCAGCACCATTTCTAAAATCAGCTTCGTCTCCCTTATGAATTCGATAGACGGAATGAAAACTCCGTTAGATAATCGTGCTGTCGTAGAAAAAAAAGCCCGTACTGGTATGATCCAGTGCGGGCTTTTTACGCTTGCTTGTCGCTTGCTCTATTAAACCATTACTTTGCAAATATCGTTCGTAAACGCAACTGGATCTTGAATTGGCAAACCTTCGATGAGAAGCGCTTGGTTGTAAAGCAGGCTTGTATAAAGAGCCAGCTTCACTTTATCCTGCCCAGCAGCATCCTTCAACGATTGGAAAATTTCATGGTTCACGTTAATTTCGAGCACCTTGTCTGCTTTTACATCTTGATTGTTCGGCATCGAATTCAATATTTTTTCCATTTCAATCGTTACTTCGCCTTCAGTGGATAAGCACACAGGGTGTGTTTTAAGGCGTTTTGAAGCTTTTACGCTTTTTACTTTATCGTTAAGAATTTCTTTCATCTGCTCGAAAAGCTCTTTATTGGCATCCTGCTCTTCGGCCGTTTCCTTGTCCTTCTCGTCCTCTTCAATACCAAGATCGCCGCTTGATACCGACTTGAATTCTTTATCCTTATACTTCGCAACCATCTTGATGGCAAATTCATCAATATCGTCCGTGAAGTACAAGATTTCAAAGCCTTTATCCGTTACCAGCTCGGTTTGCGGAAGTCTATCAATTCGCTCAATAGATTCACCGGAAGCATAATAAATGTACTTTTGATCCTCGCTCATTCTTGACACATACTCGTCCAGTGTAACTAGCTTCTTCTCTTTCGAGGAGTGGAACATAAGCAGGTCTTGCAGCACTTCTTTGTTCACGCCGTAATCGTTATATACGCCGAATTTCAGCTGTCTGCCGAATGCTTTGTAGAATGACTCATACTTCTCTCTGTCATCCTTCAATATGCCAAGCAGCGCGCTCTTGATCTTGCTGTTGATGTTCTTCGCAATCAGCTTCAGCTGACGGTCATGCTGCAGCATTTCACGAGAAATGTTGAGCGATAGATCCTCCGAATCAACCATACCTTTAACGAAGCTGAAATAATCAGGCAGCAGGTCTGAGCATTTATCCATAATTAGAACGCCATTTGAATAAAGCTCCAGCCCCTTCTCATATTCTTTTGTATAATAATCGAAAGGTGTGCTCTCCGGAATATACAAAATCGCATTGTACACAACAGCGCCATCCGCACTAATATGAAGATGCTTGATCGGTTTGTCGAAGCCGTAACGTTTTTCAAAATAAAACTGATCATAATCTTCCGATGTCAGCTCATTTTTGTTTTTACGCCAGATCGGCACCATGCTGTTAACGGTTTGCTCTTCTTGATATTCCTCAAACTCGTTTTCTGCATCTGCTTTAGGCCGTTGGCCCTTCACATCCATCTTAATTGGGTAGCGAATGAAATCCGAATATTTTTTGATGATCGACTTCAAACGGTACTCTTCCAAGTACTCATCGTATTGATCATCTTCGGTATTTTCCTTAATATTAAGTACAATTTCCGTACCAACGGAGTCCTTCTCGCATGACTCAATCGTGTAGCCGTCGGCGCCAGTTGATTCCCATTTGAACGCCTCATCGCTGCCAAGAGCTTTGGTCACAACGGTAACCACATCCGCCACCATAAATGCAGAGTAGAAGCCCACCCCGAATTGGCCGATAATGTTATGTCCATCCTTAAGCTCATTTTCCTTCTTAAAGGCAAAAGATCCGCTCTTCGCAATAACGCCAAGGTTATTCTCCAGCTCTTCCTTCGTCATGCCAATCCCTGTATCGGTGATCGTTAATGTTCGGTTTGCCTTGTCGGCAACGACTTTAACATAATAATCCTCTTTGTTAAATACCATTTGGTCGTCAGTTAGCGCTCTGTAATATAGCTTGTCGATCGCATCGCTGGCATTCGAGATAAGCTCTCTCAAAAAAATCTCGCGCTGCGTATAAATGGAATTAATCATCATTTCCAGCAATCGTTTCGATTCTGCTTTGAACTGTTTTTTGGACATGGATAGATCCCCTTTCCATTCATCAATAATTAGTAAGCCTAAAGGTAACGCAACAGGAAGGCTTGTTCAACGTTTATTAAACCGCTACCTTATATTTTAGCACTCAAACTCTTTGAGTGCCAATCCTTCTTTTTATATATCATAAACTATTTTTCGATGTCAACCTTCTTCCTATAATATCCATCCTTTGTCTATTAAAAAAAGAGCTGCCCCGAAAGTTAATAAACCTTCGGGCAGCTCCTCTTACGCTGTTGCAGCTATTTCCTTAAAACAGTTCTTCTTGAAATGGCTTTTTCAGCAGCTCGCGATAACGGCTCTGATGTGAATAAAACTTTTCGCGAATCATATCCGTTTCTTTTTCAATTTTGGCTACTCTGTCCAGAATGCTTTTGCCAAGTGCCGTATCGCCGGTGGAGAGCACATAATCCTGAAGATCCACCGAGCAGCCAAAGTCTATGCATTTGAATCGATATCCAAGGCTTACGAACGGCACGCCTGCCGCTGCTGACAGGTAACTAGCATGCAATTTGAAATTGATCGTCAGCGCATAGGACTTAAGCTTCTCCATCAAATCCTCATGATGGTACAGCTCCAAATCAAGATCCACATTCGTCTGGTTTCCCAGCTTCGAATATAGACGCTTGCAAGCTTCTCTATCAGGACCCCAAACGGAGAAAATATTAACGCGATAACCCTGCGATATTAATATACGCAGCGCCTCTACCAATTGCTGCTCTACCTTTTCCTCGTTGCCACCGAATATTCGATTATAAGCTGTTCCCCAGTTCACACCAATCGTTCTGCTAGCCTGCCCATTCTTGCGTGGCGACGGTGCAGGCAGCAGAAATGCCGGGTCACCGCTTATGATCGCCTGCTCCATTCGGACGCCAGAATCCTCGAGAAACTGATAGGACAACGGACCTCGGACACCGCAATATTTTGACATCTTCACTAGCTCAGCTAATTTCTCATTCGTTGCTAGGTTCTCACCGGTGTAGGCCAAATGGGCTGCGACCTTTCCCGAGGCATCAATTACAGGAAACTCCTGTCTATCATGACCGCTGCCCCAAATCATTACTTTTTTATGGTTCCGAGCCGCTTGGTAAGCAACATCGATATAACCTGGAATGAGCAGCGAGCCGCCGCCGAGCACGACAACATCATACGGACCCGAATTCCGAATATCTACGCCCGGTATTGACGGAATGACATCATATTTTTTCTCAGGCAGATAAGCTCTACACAAGTCGCGAAACAATAGCCACATTAACTCATCACCAACATTGTTAAACCCTAACCAGCCTACATACAAAATTCTTTTCATTCCGTACCGCCCTTCATTAAATCTCCCCAATTGCTGAACGATACACGCTCATAATTTGATCAATGGATTGATCGATATGAAACTCACGTTCCACCCAACGTCTTCCCTCTATTCCATTAGCGCGCAGCCCCTCCAGCCTGCGGCATCCATCTGCAATCTCGCTTGCAAACAAATAACGGGAATAAGCGGCAGACGAACCGTGGTCTCCAAAATAGTTAAGCCAAGCCTGCTCATAATTACCCGGCTCTACCCAGCCAAAATAGCCATGGTTGCCAATGGCAAGCACTGGCTTCTCGCAAGCCATTGCCTCCAGCGCAACGCGTCCCGTACCGACAACGATATCTGAAGCATTGTAATACTCTCGCATTTGAGATTGTTTTCCAACCATATGAATGAACCGTCTTCCGCTTTCCGCCTGAATAAATTCCGCAAGTTCTGAAATTGCATTATATTTAGGGCCATCCCCGACAACGATAAGCTCAAGCTTATCCCACCCATAACGATAAAGATCCTTCATCGCCCGCAGCAGGACATCACATGCGGTTGCCTTTCCCCAAGCCAAGCGGCTAGCATACATAAGTACAATTGCATCTTCAGAAATACCTAAGTCTGAGCGAAGCTTTGCGCCGCTGGATGGATAAAACTCCGCTAGATCGATGCCATTCGGGACAACGATAGACGGAAATCCAAACCGCGTGATACAGCTTTGAAGAGGAGCACTTACACATATGACCGATTCCGAGTAAACAAGCAGCGATTTTAGAGCAGTCTGCGGATAATAGGTGCCATGAACGGTAAATATAGACGGAATTCCTAATAAATTAGCTGCCTTTGCCGTAAACAAACCTGATGGAGTCTGATGCACATGAACGCAATCCACTTTCTCGCTTCGCATAATTTCCTGCAGCCTGACGATTCGCTCCGTTTGAACTGACGCTCCAGCTGGCTGGAATTCAAACAAATATACATGGCACCCGGCATCCTCAAACCGAAACCGCATAGGGCCGTCCGCGGCAATGATACTCACTCTTTGACCTATTTTTATTAGTGCTTTTGCTAGACTTAATACATGTGTTTCCGTACCACCGGCATCCATACTGTCCAGAGCCATTAAGACGGATAACGGCGAGCCTGCCATTTCACCTCACTCCTTTTTCGCATAAAAAGCCAATGATCGTTGGCTCGCATGCAGACGATAGTAATAAAGAATTTCAGGAATATTTGCAATACGAGCTTTATTATTCAAAAATTTAACGATGAACTCATAATCCTCCGCCCCGACAATTCGGCGGCTCAATCCGCCAATCTGGTCAAAAGCATCGCCGCGAAACATGATCGTCCCATGGCAAACACAGTGACCGCCGCTGCGGTAAACATCATGAATATCATCACCGAAACGCAGCCATTTTTCCTGAACATACTGCCTCTTCTCGGCTTCATCAAAGCTAGCGTAGCTCGTTCCTACCAGTGCAACCTCTGCATGGCTTTGAAGATAAGCTACTTGTTTCTCTAAACGCTGCGGATGGGAGAAATCATCCGCATCCTGTACCGCGATATATTGTCCGCGAGCGTGGAAGAAACCCGCCGTAATAGCTCCAGAAAACCCAATATTTCTAGGAAGTCTAACGAGTACGATAGATTCTGTGCCCGCTACTCCGTTCGCTTCGCACCAAGCCTCGATAACATCCAGCGACCTATCGGTCGATGCGTCATCTACAATGATGATTTCTTTATTCAAATACGTTTGACTCATCAAGCTGTCCAAACATTCAATGAGATATGCTGCACGATTATAATTTGCAATAACGATACTTACTTTTCCAAATTCCCGCTGCACCCTATCTCTCCTTTCTTGCCCTCTCTCCTATGAATGGCATGCAGAGCCTCAAAATGATCCCCTATTATTTGCATCGTTGCAATGGAATGGTCTCCTCCGGCATTGCTGTGTTTGCTCGGACGATAACGGTTTAAGCGATCAACTTCTACGCAGTGAACAGCCTTGACGGTTAACCCCCCGAGCAGTCCCAGCGCATAAGCTTTCGGCGGACATAATAAATTGGACCAATGAATAACATTAAGCGCCCGCCTATTCAGCGCAAATGGAACATGTACAAGTGAAGCATTCGCCAGATCCTCGCGGCCAACTGCCATATTCAGTGCTATTTTCAGCGTTGTCACGGCACTCCAAGGCATGCGCATGCTGAGGTGGTGATCCAGCTTATTAACAGCCAGATCACATTCGCTTAGCAGCGCATTAGGAAAAGGAGCAAGCTCCTTCCAAGGGATATTAAAATCACTATCCACAAACAGCAGCGCATCGCCAGTGGCTGCATATGCGCCAATAGCTCTGCCTACATCCGTTCCGAGCGGCTCCTGAAAAACAATGATCGACGCGCCAAGCTCTCTAGCAATACTCTCTGTACGATCATTGCAGCCATTAACAACTACGATAATTTCAGCTGGCGACAGCAATATTATTTCTTGGATGACACGTCCTATTGTCCGCTCCTCATTTTGAGCGGGTATAATCACTGACAAGCGCTGGTGAACCCCGCGCCGATTGCCTGTTTGGGAGAAATCTCTTCCTTTTTGTAAAGGAGGCAGCACTTCCTTATCCGCGGTCAATCGCTCGACATAGTCACGCCTTCTTCCATCATCCGTACAGCCATTCCTATAAAATCCGGACATATTCGATGACCCGTAAACGTATCAACACATCTTCCGTCCCACCGTATCCAGGTACACTCAAGGTTCGAACCACAATGTATGAGAAGCCTACCGTCAGCAGCACACCCGCAACCACATCCCCATTAGAGAGAATAACTTCTACATCTCTCCCTAGGTACGTGCGCAGCTTAAAATAAAATGACACATAATCAACTCCTACCGTTTGATACCCTCATCCTATTCGCTAGATTAATAGTGAGAACGGCATACGACTATTTTGAAAAAAATTTCATAGAATAGGCAAAAAAAAGAGAAGCCCTCTTTCCCACTTTATCAGTGAGTTCGAAGGCTTCTTCCTTGTCATTCAATGAGCCGCATCGCTCATCCCAATCTTATTACTTGTTGTAAATGGTATACATAATAACTGCTGCTTCCGCACGGGTTGTATAACCAAGCGGGTTAAGCTTAGCGCCGTCGCCCTTCACAATGCCGTTCGCTACGAGAAGAGCAGCACTGTCCGTTGCATAAGCTGCTAACTGCTTCAAATCGGTGAACGATTGCAATTGCTCCGAGCTTCCTGCTTGCAGCTTCTTGCCAGAAATATTTAACGCTCTTGCTGTCATCGCGATCATTTCTTGCCTTGTAATGGAGGCATTCGGATCAAATGCACCGTCCGCACGGCCAGTTACTACGCCAAGCTTCTTCGCAATGGCAACCGCATCATAATAATAAGAACCTTTTGCCACATCGGTAAACTGACTATCATACGCAGCATTAAGACCTAAAGTTTTCACGAGCAGGGTAATAAAATCTGCCCGCTTCACATTTTGAGCTGGAGCGTATGCTTTATCCGATATGCCGTTGATGACGCCTTTTGCCGACATAACCTTAATCGCTTGTTGCGCCCAAGGATATTTGCCAAGATCGTCAAACGTTTTGCTTACGAATACTACGCCATACGTACTGAAATGATTTACTGTGAAAAGCACAGCACCTTGCGATTTATCATACTTGCCGCTTGGCACTGCAATCACTTTACCTGCTGCGTCGAAATACCACACTGTAATTTGCTCGCTGCTCGCCAGCTCATCAGCTGTTGGAGTATAACTAAGCGATACGTTTACAGCAGCTTCTGTATTGCTCCATACCACTTTAACGCCGTCAACGAAGAGATTCAGCTCAATCGCAGGACGGCTGCCGATGGCTGCTCTCGCATCTTCGCTAAGCTTTGTTTTATCGATGTTCGCAATCACAATGGACACGTTTTTCGCATCCGAAGGCAGTGATTTCAACATATGGCTTGGTACAACAATCGTACCCGTACCTGTCTGAATTTCATACTGTACCGATAGCTTAGCCACGCTAATTGTCCCTTTAGGCAATTGCACCTCGTAGCCATTAGCTCCATTTACACTCGGTACTTTAATTGTAATGGTTTGAACGGTACCATTATTTCCTTCTACTGATTTCAAAGCTTCGTCGATAAGCGTCTGGCTTATCGCAGTTTTACCAAGTCCGCTAGCCGTGTCAATGACCGGAGTTGGTGCCGGTATTGTGCCCTTTCCACTCGGAGGCGTCGTAGGAGCTGGCGTTACAGCTGGCCCCGTTGGTGACGTCGGCGTTGGTGTTGGCGTTGGTGTTGGCGTTGGTGTTGTTGTTGGCTCTTCCCCTGGTGTAATGATATACGTAAATGGTGCAACAAAGCTGTCCTTCATTCCTGCTTTAATCGCGATCGTGCGGAGCACTGTCAGCTCCGAGAGCTTAAACTCTCCTTTGTACAATTGCCCATTTGTACTGGTAGGCAGCGATCCATCTGTTGTATAGTAAATGGCTGCTCCTTCTGTAGCAGTCGTTAAAGCAACCGTTTTGGTTCCTTTGTAGGCTCCAGCTTTCAGCGAAGCAGTCGGAAGCGCTGTGGTACCTGTAATTTGCGTAACCGCTTCAGTCTGCTCAAGCGTGATCCAATCAAGGTTTGCCCCATCATTATTGCTAGTAAATTGAATCGTTTGCACGCCTTCTGCAAGCTCTACAATGCCAGAAGCCTCTGCATATTTATCCCATCCACCACTTGCTCCTAGCGGTGTAGTAGACAACTTTTGCCCATTCACGGACAACGTTCCACTCACGCCTGCTTGCGGCGTTGCATAACGGTAGGTCACTTTGTAGAAGCTCGATTTTGCGATATTAACGTCAAAATAAAGCGAGCCTGCTGCCGCGATAAAACCTACGTTTTTGAATAACAGCGTTTGTCCGTCCATATTGCTTTGAACAGCAGCCGCATCCGCATGGGTGTAGCTTTCCGCTTCAATTTTCATAACACCGCTCTGATCCATTACCTGTACAACATAAGGCTCGAATTTAATGCCTCTAAGCTCGTAGCCGGATGCTCCAGCCAGAATACGAAGCTTTTGGTCGCCTTCAACGAGATCAATGACAATTCGCATTTCAACGACCTGGTTGTAAAGGTTTGGTACGTTAATCGTTTTCCGAACTGCGCCATCTTGCGCCTCCAGCACGATGCCATTCACAGCTTGGCCGCCAGATGTAGCCTTAAAGGTTGCAACATAGGAACCAGTAGCTGGCACGTGTACCAAATAATCGGCATAATCGCCCGCATCAATTTGGGTTAGCCTGCTCGCGCTTCCTGTTCCAGACACTGCGAATCCTTTTAATCGATTGAACTGATCCAATGAATCAAGGGACAAAAGATTTACTGGCTCCTTCACATTTTCGGTTCCAAGCAGCACTGCCTTAGCGTTTAACGCCATACCTCCTGTTGAATCATCGTAGGCTTGCAGTGGAACGTTAACCTGCAATTCCAATTCATTATAGTAAACGGTTCCGCTCCAGTTCAGCGTAAGCTTCACTCGATTAGGGCTGAGAAGCTCCGCCGAGCGCAGTGATACGCCTCCTTGCGAGGTCGCCGCTCCCGACACGGTTATCGCTCCAAGTTGACTCTGCACGAATGTACCGCCAGCAAGGGTAACGATTAGTTCTTTGCCATTTACGTCATAAGCAATCTGACTCTCTGACAAGGATAACGACTCCGCATCATCAATAGCCTTAATGATAACTTTAGAGCTCATCGTCTTACCGGTGCTTCCAGAAGCAGCTTCATATGTGCTGGCTGTTACTGTGACGGTACGATCAGAGTCATAGTCTCTAGTCGCCCCTCCTCCTAAGGTAAGCTTAGCCATATGGTCATCAACACGATAAACGCTATCTACAACCGTTCCGACATACCCGTCGATGGACCAATTGGAGGAAGTCAGCTCCTCTTTATACGTGTCGTTAAGCAGCTGGACAAAAATATGGCTTCCAGCCTCTGCACCTTCTGTTACGGCTGAGGCATCTGCGATAATAGCAGGCCCAACCGCAATGGCATTCAAGTTGAAGCCTTGATCAACGATTCGAACTCTTAGCGTATGAACACCTTCAGTCAGAGCAACTGTATCTGAAGCCATTGCCCAAGCATCCCAGCTCTCGCTGTTTGGTAGCTCAGTCATTTTCAGTACATTTCCTCCTAGTGAAAGCTCTGCTTTCGCTCCGTCATAGGTCGTGGAATATTGATACGTTATACCGTAGTTTCCATCCGCTGGAACCTGCACCTCATATTCCATCCAATCATTCGGATCGGCATAGCTGACCGCTGAGCCGTTTACGAGTACATTAAAGGCAGATGTGAATTTACTCGCCTCTATAGATGCGGGAAGTGAAATAGCTGCCTTATCCGCCTTCGTGAACGCAATACTTCTAACATTGAAGTCGTTTTTACTCACTTTCATCGTTAATTTATGCGCACCCTCTGGAAGCATAACGCGCTCGCGGCGATTAGCGAAGTACTCCCACTGGTACGTCGTCTGATTGATCGGCAGTGACACAAGCGGCTGGCCATCCAGTTCAAAGCTAACCAGACCATCCGTTTGGAAACCTGCAATCGCCAGATCGAGTTCATACTCGCCTGCTTCTGCTACATTTACAACATAATCGAACGAAGCTGTTCCATTTGGTGCAAATGAACCTAAGTATCCGTTCGGATTAACCTGGAACTCGCCTTCTGCTGAAGCGAAGCGCGTAGCGTCAATCGTTGCTGGAACGTTTGTTATTTGCGTACGATTCCAGCGATAGGTTGCTGCTGATTTGGCTGGAATGACCGGTTCAATTTGAAGTCCATCAACTATAATTTTAAATGGCTGCGGGTCACTCGTTTGGTTGATGACAACCGTTACAATTTCTTTGCCGTCTGGGCTTGCAAATGCAACGTTGGTTACTGTCGCAGCCGAGCCGTAATTGCTATCGATTCGCACATAACCAGGCTTCACGAATTTCGTAAACTGCCCCATCAAATAATACTCCGGCAGCAGCCAGTAGTGATCTGGATTCGAGGAATCCTGAACGACTGGGGTCGGATCAGGAATACCTACCCATTGATGGGATGAAATATCGCTGTCCAGCATCGTAACCCAGCTGTTATAGCTTTTAGCATAGTTGCGGAAATATTGTGCGATTCGGTCAGCGCCCGTTGTCCCCCATACCGCACGCTCCGTTAAATACACGCTTTTCTGCGGGAACAGCTTTTGAAGCTCCGTCATCATGGACAGCTCGCCGCCATAATCGTGGAACGCCGTCCCTTCTATGGCATCGTAAGCCCCTTCTACGGAATTACCCAGAATTTGTGCTGGATAAGCCATCGTATCGCCAGGATTGTGGTCGAACATCCATAGCTTTACACTTTTGATTTTTGCATTGCTATTCTGATCTAGCTTTGCCCGCAGCAGCTTGGCTAGACGTGACGCTTGCTGCCATGACATCGCTGTACTTGGATAATCAATTTCGAGCAGCGGCTCATTTTGCAGCGTCATGCCTTCAAAGTAGATGCCATGCTCAGCGTATGCCTCTAAAAATTTCACATAATAATCTGCAAGCACAGGAAGATATTCTTCCTTCACTTGACCTCTTACCATGCTGCCCGTTGTTTTCATCCAGCCTGGAGGGCTCCAAGGCGATGCAAAAAACTGTACATCGGGATTAATCGCTTGTATCTTTTTGACGGTTGGAATAATGCCAAAATCAATATCCTTCTGAATGGAAAATTTCTTAAGCTCAACGTCCGTTTCACCGGCAGGCAAATCATCGTACGAATAAAACTTTTGCGCTGTAAAATCGGAGGTTCCGATCGTTAGGCGAATCAAGCTCATGCCGATGCCGTTATCCTTGTCGATCAATTGGCGAAGCAGCTCTGTCTGCTTCTCCGGAGACATTTTCACAAGATTATGAATCGTCGCTTCTTCCATGGACGAACCGATTCCTAGCATCGTTTGATATTTTTTATCCGGATTTATCGTAATCGTTGTCGCTTTGCTGTTATCTGGAAGGGTAATATCTAAATTCGTCTGCTGCTCCAGCTTCTTATCGCCAGCTTGATAACGATCCGCATAATACCATTTGCGGTCACCCGCATCACGTTCACTGGAGATCCATGCCTCAACAGCTCCGCTAATAAGGACTGGCTGTTCGCCGCCTCCATTACCTGGATCAGTGCCGCCACCGCCGCCAGCTGGAACATCGCCTGTACGCGTAAACTCTACCCAGTTAAAATTAATGTCTCCGGCAATAAACTCAAGCCTCAGCTTTTGAATGCCTGCTTGGCTTAGCACGATATTCTCGACGGTGGCCGTTTGCCAGCTTTGCCAGCCTCCTGTGGAGCCTACGCTCAACGTACCAAGCGTCGCTCCCGCTTCGCTCTTAATCTTAATCCCCGTTGCACCGCCGTTGCCAGCATAGCGGAAATCGGCTTTATAGGTACCGGGTTCGCTCACTTTCACCCTATAATCCAGCCATGCGCCGCCGGACGTCCAGCCAATATTTTTGCCGCCGCCAATGTCCTGCGTGTCCTCTGTATTCAATCCGCTGCTCTTCGCATCGAACGCTTCCGCCTCGACCTTGCCCGGGATAGGCAGTGAAGGCTTCTCTGGTTCTACAGGTTTGCTCGGCAGATCAGGCGTAGCCTGCCCGCTCGTCAAGCCGTAACCGATAGGAAACAGCAAATTCGGACTGACATCGGTCATAATTGGATAATTATTCGTTACATAAAATGGCCATTTAATCGGGTTTTTCCCTTTAAACGGTTTGCCCCCAATCAGTACATCAGCGACGCCTTGACCTTCCGTACCTGGAAGCCATGCTGCGACAAGCGCATCCCAGTCACCCAGTTGATCCGCTATCGTAAGCGGGCGTCCGGATACAAGAACAACAACGAGTGGAATGTTCGGATCAGCTGCACGAATATTTGCAATCGTTGCGAGATCCTCTTCGTCGAGATTCAGGCTCGTACGATCTCCATTCGTTTCTGCATAAGGCGTTTCGCCTACAACAGCAATAGCTACGTCATAACCAGCAGCGCCGCGGCCATGCTTGTTGTACGTTACCGTCTTCGCGGCTCCTGCAACCTCTTTAAGTCCTTCATAGATTGTCGTTCCGGTCGTAATCGCCCCGGATGCTCCCTGCCAAGTAATCGACCAGCCGCCAGATTGGTTGCCGATATCGTTCGCATTTTTACCTGCTACGAAGATTTTGTCCATATCCTTCAGCTGAGACATAATCGGTGAACCGTTCACCTCATCGTTCTTCAGAAGAACGAGCGACTCCGCCGCAGCTTGACGCGCAAGCGCACGATGCTCAGATGCACCGAAGTAGCCTGCCAAATCCATATCTGTCTTTGGATTCTCAAATAGGCCAGATGAAATTTTTACCTTCAAAATACGGAGGACTGCATCATTGATACGCTCTTCCGTAATGCTGCCATCCTTAACAAGACTAATTAAATGCTCAAGGCTGGCTCTCCAGTCACCCGTCAGCATGAACATATCTACGCCTGCATTAACGGACGCTTTCAGCTGATCTTTCAAGCCGCTGACTGCTTTGCCGTCTTGATCACGCGTGATTTGCTGAATCGCGTTATAATCCGAAATAACAAAACCTTTAAATCCAAGCTCACCCTTCAGCACATCCGTAAGAAGCCGCTTATTCGCATGCATCTTAAGGCCTTGAATGCTGTGGTAAGATGCCATTACCGTTTGTACACCTGCATCAACGGCAGCTTTGTACATCTCTAAATCACTTGCAATAAGCTGATCCTCTGTGTACTTCGTTACATTCCCTTGGTTAACGCCGTTATCCGTATAGCCTTCACCTAAAAAATGCTTCGCAGCGCCAACGACATGTTTCGTCTGACTGCGCTCCGCAGGTGTTTCTCCTTGCAGCCCTTGAATGTATGCTGCACCAAGCACCTTGGATATCGCTTGATTGCCGCTGTATCCTTCATAGGTCCGGCCCCATCGAATATCCTGCGGGGCTGCAATCGTCGGCGCAAAATCCCAATTTGCTCCGGTTGCGCGTATTTCCTTTGCTGTCGCGGCGCCGATTTGTTTCACCAGCTCAGCATTATTCGCTGCACCCAAACCGATATTATGCGGGAACAAGGTTGCTCCCTTCACATTGTTATGTCCGTGTACTCCATCCACGCCATACAACAGCGGAATCCCGAGACGCGTAGAAAGCGCGCCATTCTGATAGCCGTCTATAAGCGTCTGCCAATTTTCACGCGTGCTGTCCTGCTGCTTGCCGTTCGGGAACGAACCGCCGCCGCTAAGCACCGAGCCGATAAAATATTGCTTCACTTCCTCAGGCGTAATATTCGATTTCTCTGGCTGTATCATTTGTCCTGCGCGCTCTTCTAGTGTCATCCGGGCAAGCAGATCCGCCGCCTTTGCATCCACGCTTTTTGATGGGTCCAAGTACGTCGGCAATCCCCCATTTGACTGCGCCAAAGGCGCTGCTCCTACTGAAAGCAAGCTCGTCATTAGCGATATGACCAGCAGCATCGCCGTCATCATCGACATTTTTCTTTTCAAACCAAACCCTCCCCATAACTATAATTGTCGTCTCACGGCATATCCCTTCTTAATTGAAATGGACAGCTGTAGACGAGATTACTTACAAGTATAAAATTGAAAACGATTTCATAATATGAGTCATTTTTAAGATGATGTGCGTTGTTTTTTGTATAATATAATCGATTTCAAAAATACATCGTCTCTCATTCTATAGTTCATCCTATTTCCTTTTCATTCAACGATCTAATCTAACAGCATAAACAGACAATTTACCGCAAAATTTGCTAAATGACCCCAATTAAATCTACAATAGAATAATAAGATTTAAATTCACTCTAGGAGGCTGAGCTAAATGAGCTCTTTCAAATCATGGCTGCAAACAAGTAAGCAAGGACTAACCGATCAGGTCAAAAAATTTAAAAATAAAGAATTCCTAGATGCGGTAGTAGCTGGCTGTGCGATTGTAGCAGCAGCAGACGGTTCCGTCGACTCCAATGAAAAACAAAAAATGGCCGGCTACATAGGCCGCAGCGAAGAATTAAAAGTTTTTGATATGAGTGATGTGATTAACCGTTTCAATCACTTTGTAGGCAACATGG
>NZ_JBFTSN010000005.1:0-68863 GCF_056400045.1 Paenibacillus sp. 01L418 | reverse complement strand
GAGTGAGGTAGCGAGCCAAATTCAAGAGATTGCTGCGTCATCCATACAAATATCTACAGGCTCGCAAAACATTGCTGCTTCCACTTCAGCCAGCGCGAAGCAGGCTAATGAATCATCAGCATTGACGCAAAGCGTATCTGCAGCAACCGAAGAGCAGCTTGCGTACATGGAGGAAATAACAGCATCTGCAACAACGCTTCATGCTGCAGCAGGTGATTTGCAAAGCCATGTCTCTAAGTTCAGAATGGTATAACTGGTTGAAAGCCCCGAGCGAACCGCTTGGGGTTTCTTGCTGTCGTCCTTTTTATTTCTGGACACAGCGGCATACGCCCAAACCCAAATCAGCTCCTTGGCATAGGCTGTTATCATCACATGAAATCAAGGAGCTTAATCCGAATGCCAAAAACGACAACAAAACCGGAGATAACCGAATTATCGTCTGATGATCTTGCTATATGGGCTGCAGTTATATTAGTCATTGGCGATTTATTTGGATTGTTTGCCGTCATAAAAGCAAAAGAGGAAAAGGAAGAGCTGCTTTAAACCTTTGACCATGATGATTCAGCTTATCACATAAAAGTATTCTAAAAATTTCAATATAAAGGAGAAAAGTTGATGGCAGATAAAAAAGAGATTAAGTCTGAAGAACTGGCCAAGCTTTCAGCATCGCTTTCAGCCGTTGGTTATGGATTAATCCTGCTTTCGCTTGAGAGGGCAGATCAGGAAAACCTGGAGCGCAAGGGGAAGGAAAATGAGAAGATGTCAGCAGCAGTAAATCGGTTATATCGACGTTTCAATGGATAAAGAGAGCGGGGATGAAGGGTGAACATAATCTCTCCTTCAATGATTACGTAAACAGCCCCTCGCATATCGCAAGGGGCTGTTTGCATGCTGCTTACAAAATTAACTCAAGCCATTGTTCTTTCGTTACCGGACCGAAATAGAAGGGCAGATTAATATCAGCTGTAAGCTGCTTTAGAGCGGAAGCTTCATAACGAATGCCGATCAGTTTCTGAGCAACTTCATTGCTGTCGCCACGGCCAAAAAAGTCTCCGTAAATAGCAGCGTTCACAATCAATCCTTCTTCAACCTGAAGGCGAACATCAAAGGTGCCAACTCCTTCGATTCGTTTCTTCTGCTGTACATTAAAGGATGGAGAACGGCCATAGTTCCATTCCCAGCTGCGGTAGCGCTCTTCCGCCAGCTTGTGTATATTTTGCCAGTCCTGTTCAGATAACTCGTAGAACGGAATTTCAGCAGATTGCTCAAAGATGGATTGAAGCAGTCTTTGCCTAAACTGCTCTATCGTCATAGGCTCCTTCAAAAACTCTGTAATATTCGCCACGCGGCTGCGGATCGACTTCGTTGACTTCGATACATATTTCTCAGCATTTGCCTTTAGCGCAGATACAACATTTTCGATTTCAGAATTAAACAGCAGCGTTCCATGGCTGAACATTTTGCCCTTCGTCGAAAATTGCGCATTGCCGGATATTTTTCGCTCGCCAACCTGTAGATCATTTCGGCCGGTCATTTCGGCGTCTACACCCAGCTCTTGAAGCGCACGTACAACGGGCTCGGTGAACTTCTTGAAATTGTGAAAGGACTTACCATCATCCTTCATAATAAAGCTGAAATTCAAGTTGCCGAGATCGTGGTAGACGGCTCCCCCTCCAGAGAGTCKGCGGACGACGTGAAGCCCACTGCTCTCGACGTAATCTGCATTAACTTCCTCGACGGTATTTTGGTTCTTGCCAATGATGATGGATGGCTCATTTATGTAGAAAAGCAAGTAGTCATCGTTGTCAGGCAATGAACGCAATATATATTCCTCTAATGCCAAATTAAGCGTTGGGTCGGTGATGCCATTATTGCTTACAAAACGCATGATCTTTGTCCTCCTATGCTGTAGCTCATATTGGCATTATACCTGTACGTCCTGTTCCTTATCAAATGAAAGGTTCGTACTTAATGGGTACAACCTATGCATAAGCTGAAATAATTCGTATAATCGAATGAGGAAAAAAGCTTGATGCAGAGGTGAAGCAAATGGAAGCGAAATTTTGTATGTCATGCGGTCATGAGCTCGAAACCCGTGACGTTGACGGTACGATGAGGCGGGCTTGTACGAGCTGCAGCTTCGTTCATTGGGGAAATTATAGCATTGGTGTCGGAGCACTGGTCGTAAAGGATGAGAAGATTTTGCTCGTTCGCCGAGCGCAAGAGCCTGGAAAAGGTAAATGGACGAATCCGGGCGGTTATATTGAGCAGCTGGAGGCCATTCAAGACACGATTGAGCGAGAGGTTATGGAAGAGTGCGGCGTGCAAGCAATCGTTAAAAACGTCGTAGCACTGCGTGATCAGCCGAGAAATATACATAATCTGTACGTAGCATTTGAGATGGAATATGTGAGCGGAGAGCCTACCCCGGATTTTGTGGAGGTTGACGCTGCCGGTTTCTTCACCTTGCAGGAGCTGGAAGCAATGGATGTTGCCAGCTTTACACAGTGGCTGGTTGATGTTGCTTTCCATGGACAATCACAGGGACTCAAGATAGATAGGTCGCCTGTCGTGCCTTTGAACGGTTATGGATTATTTCGAGTATAAAATATAGCTATTAACCAGATTTATCCTGTTATTTATAGTAGAGACCTTCCTTGCGGAAGGTCTCTTTTTTTTGCGAATTAGAACACCCAGTATACCCAATACGATAATAGAATCAACGTGAATATAACGGTAATCGGAATGACGATTGAAGTTACCTTCAAATATTGGACCCAGCTAATTGGAACTCCGCCTTTACGTACGATATGCATCCACATAAGCGTTGCCAGTGTGCCAATTGGCAATAGGAGCGAACCGATGTCACTGCCGATGACACTAGCGAGATAAGCAATTTTTAACGTCAGAGGATCAAGGCCCATATTCATTAGTGTAATCGTACCGACCATAAGTGCGGGATGGTTGTTGAATAAATTGGAGAGTACGCTTAAAAGTCCGCCCATGAGGACGCTGGCGTGAACCAGGCTTCCAGATATGAGAGGCTGCATAAGATGAATAAGCCAATCCGTTAAACCGATGTTGTTAAGGCCATAAATGATCACATACATGCTGAAAGCGAATATGAGTATATACCAAGGTGTTTTTTTGAGCATGTCCGCCGGTGAAATTTTTAAGTGGTACCAACGCCAGCCTAGCAGAAGAGCAGATCCGATAACAGCCATTGCAGCGACGGGGAAGTGGATGTAGGAAGCGACAAAGAGGCTGATACGAACACAGAATACAAAAATAAGAATATTGCGCATGAAGCGGTTGCGGTTCTCTTTAGGCAAGGTTTCCTTTAACGGATGGCTGCCGGGCATAAGATTCCACCTGGAAGCGGGAGGAAGTGTTTTTGGAAGTGTGCGATAGAAGACGGCAAACAGCAGGAGCGACAAGAGGACAAGTCCAAGCGAAGCGGGTACGAACATCATGGCGGTATGCATGTAGAGATCCATATGAACGATTTTTAACGCAATTAAATTGACGATATTGCTTACGCCGATAGGGGCACTAGATGCCGTTGCGATTAATGCGCCAGATAAGAGATAAGGTATTTTTTGATGTTTTTTTAGTCCCATATTTTGCAGCAAGAGCAGTAATATGGGCGTTGTAATTAAGATGCTTCCGTCGTTGTTTACAAAAAGCGTCATGAGAAAGCAAAATAAGTTTGTTAGCCAAAACAAACGAATGCCGGAGCCGCGTGCTTTTTTGGTGAGCAGCTCGGCTGCCCAGTAGAAAAAACCGAAGCTTTCTAAAACAATGGCCATAACGATAGTAGCAATAATGGTGACCGCAGCCCCGCTTATCGTTTCGGTTATTTGACCGAGATCGGAAAGCGAGACGCTTCCGCTAAGAAGAACGACTGCAGCTCCGATTGTTGCGGGTATCGCTTCATTGACCTGCGGTCGCCAGAAGATGAAGCTGATTGTTAGAAGGAACGCGGAAATGGTCATAATGATCATTAAGTCATGCATGCTTTAACCTCTTTTCAGTTTTGAACCCTTTTTTTGCTTTATTGTGCAGCACTCCTTTTCTAGATAGAACCTTAGGCTACTTGGAAAACTAGCATTCTAGCAAAGCTAGAGATCCTCCTTTCTCTTATTTATTTTGTATCTATGTAGTGTAAGTATACGTACATGATAGAGTGTTCGTACTGGTCAATATCCCTATCTCTATCAAAATCTGCTAGTATCAATTGAAGATATTTGCCCCATAATGATAGATAGCTTCTATGGATTAAAGCCCAAAAAAACCCTCCTAACGATGGTCGTTTGGAGGGTTTTTAGTCGCTCTTCCATACTTGCTTAAAATATTGAGTAGGAGAGAGGCCGACATATTTTTTGAATACTTTGCTGAAATGATAGGGATCGTTGATCCCGACTAGATAACCGATTTCTCCTATGCTGAGCGGCGTCGTTTCAATCAATTGTTTCGCTTGGTTTACTCGAACCGCGTTGATGTACCGAATGATCGATTGGCCGGTAACGAGCTTAAAGGCACGGTTTAAATAATCATAGTTGCCTTCAAATGCAAGCTCAATGTCTTTGCCGGTTATTTTGCTCTGATAGTTTTGATGGATATAATCGAGCAGCGCGTTAACCTTAACAACCGACTTCGAATGAATTCGGTCGTTGCGCTTCAGCTCATCCATAAAATATTCACGTGAGAGCTCAACGAGCCATTGCATAAATTGAAAAGCAGTTAGGCTTCTATTGTAATACCTGCGCATATAGAGCTTCTGCATTTCATTTAATGCATGCAGGATGAGATTAAATCTGGTTTTATCAGAAATCGTATGGTATTTGGGGAAGTAGCAGTGATTTGGATGGATTCCATTAACGGTAGGCTTATGCTCAATAAACGGAGACTGGTCATGCTCAACAATAAAGTAATTGGCTAAAGCCAGCATATCATCCCTATACACAGCTTTAATATCTGAATGCTCAAAGTGAATGTAATAGTAATCGCAAACATGCTTTGCAGTTCCTTCATGATTCAAATTGGGCTCAAGAATAAGCAAGTCACCTTTACGCAGAACATAATGATTTTTCTCCTCTTTAATATGGAGTTCTCCACTTCTGATGAAATAGAGCACATACTCATTTATATTTCGTTTGAAATGAATCCACGGGCTTTTGTAAGCAATAAACCCCATAATTTTTATGCGAGGCACTAAATCCATGTTCATGGACAGCAATAGTTATGACCTCCTTCACTCCGTAAAAGTCGCTTTTGTACAAAAAGAGTCTAGATCGGACATTCCCGTTCATTCTAACACAAACTATACTGGGTTTGTAATTGAAGCCAATATAAGGACGGGATGAAGCATATGAAGAAGCTGAAAATAGGCGTTATTGGGCTTGGCGGCATTGCTAACTTTCATATTGAAGGCATCTTGGCAAGTGAACATGCTGAAATATGGTCGATATGTGATTGTAATGAGGAAGCGCTTTTGGCCAAAGGCAATGAACTGGGTATTCCGCTTGAGCGGCAGTATGTAAATCATTTGGATATGTTAAAGCAATCAGAGCTGGACGCTGTGACCATAGGCACACCAAACAGCAATCATTTTCAGATCGCGTATGACGCCATTATTCATCGCAAGCCATTTGCGCTTGAGAAGCCAATTGCCCTTGATGCGAGGGAAGCAGCGATTCTTAGACAGGAATTAGCGAATCATCCCATCCCTCATATGGTGTGTTTCACGTATCGTTATAAATCCGCGGTTCGATATGCGAAGCAGCTGCTTGAGCAAGGCACGCTTGGCAAGATCAATCACGTATACAGCCAGTATTTGCAAAGCTGGGGTATTAATGAGGAAATTCCACTGCTCTGGCGATTCCGCAAGGATCTGTCAGGATCGGGTGCGCTCGGTGATTTAGGTTCTCATATTCTCGATCTTAAGCGCTTCCTTATCGGAGAAACCGTGAAGGTTATCGCAGATGCAGGAACGATTGTAAAAGAGCGGGACAACCTAAATGGAGAGGGCAAAGGCGAGGTGGATGTTGATGATTTCTGTCATGTGCTTGCCCGTTTCGAAGATGGCGGCTCCTCTACGATGAACATATCCCGTTTCGCTTTTGGCCGCGGCAATTACCAACGGATCGAGATTTACGGTACGCAAGGAGCGCTCATCTACAACCTTGAAGAAGAGGATAGCCTTGAAATCAAGCTTGGAGAGGATAAGCAATTCCGTAAAATCGATATTCCAAATTCGTTCGCAGCAAATCAAATGCAGTCCTTCTTTAATTTGCTGAACGGCAAGCAAGATGGTCTCGACGCAACAATCGAGGATGGTTATATCAATCAGCTGACTCTGGATTCTATTCTCCTATCCACCCAGGAAGAGCGCTGGATTACGATAACACAGGAGGCTTCTAATAATGGCTAATATAAAGGTAACTGTCTGGAATGAATATCGGCATGAGAAGCAAAATGAACAGGTTGCAAGCATCTATCCCGAAGGGATTCATAACGCAATTGGCGGCTACTTGAAAACAGTGGATGGCTTTGAAGTAAAGACAGCGGTTCTCGACGAGCCTGAACATGGGCTAAGCGATGATGTGCTGTATCATACGGATGTGCTCATCTGGTGGGGACATCTCGCTCATGCTGAGGTGCGGGATGATATTGTCGAGAAGGTGCGCGCACGCGTCATGGAGGGCATGGGGTTAATCGTTCTTCATTCTGGCCATGGCTCCAAAATATTTGAGCGTTTGTTAGGCACTAAAACAGGAGATCTCAAATGGCGCGATTATGGCGAGAAAGAGCGGGTTTGGGTTATCGAGCACGGCCATCCGATTGCGGACGGCTTAAATGATTATATTGAAATTCCGAAGGAAGAAATGTACGGGGAGCGCTTTGACATACCCGCGCCAGATGAGCTCGTATTTATTTCCTGGTTCGAGGGGGGAGAGGTATTTCGAAGCGGCTGCTGCTACCGAAGAGGAAAAGGCAAGTTGTTTTATTTCCGGCCTGGACATGAAACATTCCCGATCTACCATCATCCAGATGTGCTGAGAGTCATTGCGAATGGCGTACGATGGGGGGCTCCTGTTCAAGGCGCAAGCACATCGCTAGGACGTGTTGCTCCGCTCGAGCCAATTGGAAAGTAAATGGTGAAGGTGTCTTATCTTTCTGTTTAGACAGAAAGATAAGACACCTTTTTTATTTTTCCAAAAAAGAGGCATTTAAAACGGAGTGAAATACGACACCTTTTCCGCAATGAAAACGGTTTCTAACGAAGAATGATCTAAGCATAATGAAGGAGAAGCATAAATATGAGGAGGGTCAATCCTATGAAATGGTACAAAACAATTTCGTACGGGGTACTAGCGGCGGTAATGGCTTTTACGATTACGGCGTGTGGAAACGGAAATAACGCACCTGCCAATAGCGGAGGAAATGCTCCGAAAAATGAAAGCGGTAACGCTCCGGCAGCGGGTGGCAAAAAAGTTACTATTGAATACTGGCATACCTATAGCGATCAAGAAGAGAAGGTGCTCACGGAAAATATTAAGCCGCTCTTTGAGAAAGAAAACCCAGGTATCGAGCTCAAGCTGACAAGAATGCCATACGAGGGCTTGAAAGAGCAGGTTATTGCCGGAGTAGCGGGCGATGCAGCACCTGACCTCATGCGAATGGATATTATTTGGGTTCCTGAATTTGCCAAGATGGGAGCGCTGCAAGATATAAGCAAGAACGAGGGTTTCGATGCATTAAAAGCAAATACGTTCGAAGCGCCTATGGAAACGAATGCCTATAACGGCGGCTACTATGGCGTTCCAGTAAACACGAATACAAAAATTGCTATCTACAACAAATCGGTTTTGGATGAAATCGGCATAAAAGAAGCTCCTGCGACAATGGATGAGTTCGTTGCAGCAGCCAAGCTTGCGGTCGCAAAAGGCAAACCGGGCGGTATTGGCATCGGCGGAGCGAACGTATGGGCAGCATCGCCTTACTTCTGGAGCCTTGGCGGTTCATTGACGAACGAGGACTATACAAAGGTTGAAGGCTACTTGAACAGCCCGGAGAGCGTAAAAGCGCTCGAAACGATTGTACAGTGGAATAAAGACGGACTCGTAACGCCTACGATTCTTGGCGGCGAGCCAGGCGCATGGGACGGTATGAAAAACAATGATTATATGATGATTGATGACGGCCCTTGGTTTTACAGCATTCTGATGAACGAAGCAGAATCGAAATTCAAACCGCTGGAGCAAACGGTTCGCGGCTTGATTCCTACTGGTGCAGGCGGCAGCCGATCTGTTGTAGGCGGCGAGGATCTTGTTATCTTTGCAAACTCGAAGCATCCGCAAGAGGCGTGGACATTTGCAAAATGGATGCTTGGCGACGAGCCGCAAAAGATCATGAGCAAGCTTGGTCTTATCCCTACAAACAAAACGGCAGCAAACGATCCGGCATTTCTTGAGCAGCCATTCGTTACAGAATACGTGAAGCAGCTTGAAACTGCACTGCCGCGCACACCGATTCCACAATACGGCGAAATGGAAGGAATCGTTAATCTTGCTTTTGAGAAAGCGGTCCGTGGAGAGCTTAAACCAAAAGAAGCGCTCGATGAGGCAGCGAAAAACATTGAAGCTATTTTGAAGAAATAAGTGAAATGCTAGAGCCTTCATCTACTGCAAAGGTAGATGAAGGCTCTAGTGAGATGAAGGATAGGGAAGGAGCATCAATATGTCTATACCAGTGACGGGGCAGCCGAAACAAGAACAGCGAATTCCGGCAGGCGTAAAGTTGAAAAAGGGCATTCAGCAGTGGATAAAGGTTATGCCTTATATCTTTCTTGGTGTTTTAGGAACGGCCGTATTCGTTATTTATCCGATGATTAAAAATATAATTATAAGCTTCCAGGAATACAGCATTATGCCTAATGCAGAAAATCCATTCATTGGCTTTGCAAACTACGTATCCGCATTTACGGATCCAAACAATAAAGTGTTAATGGCAATCCGAAATACGTTTCTGAACGTCGCGGTAACGGTACCTATTAACTGGTTTCTTGCCATCGTGTTTGCGGTCTTAATTAATATCCACTTCGTTAGGCATAAGATTGTGTTCCGTACGATTTATTATTTGCCCATCATCACGTCTTGGATCGTGGTCGCCTTCTTGTTCCGCTTCTTGTTCGCTGGCGGTGAATATGGCTTGATCAACTATATCTTTTATAAGCAGCTTGGCATATTCCATGAACCGATTAATTTTTTATCAAATTATTGGACGGCTATGATTGTCATCTGGTTGTTTCATATTTGGAAAACGGTTGGTTGGGGCGTAGTCATTTATTTGGCGGCCTTGCAGGGCATTTCGAAGGAGTATTATGAAGCGGCGCAAATTGATGGCGCTAACGGAACGAAGCAGTTCTGGAGCATTACGGTTCCGATGTTAGGTCCTGTCACCGCATTCGTTCTTATTAACCTAATTAACGGAGCATTCAACTTCTTTCCACAAGTGTACTTTATTACGCGCGGTGGTCCGATGGATCAGACACAGACGCTGCCAAGCCTTATGTACATGCAAGCATTTAAGAACTTTAACTTTGGTTATGCATCTGCGGTAGCCGTCATGATGGGGATTGCAGTGTTTTTACTCACCTATTCTCAGATGAAAAAATTCGGCAATCAGCGTTTTTTGTAGGAGGGAGAAGAAATGAAAACTAAATGGCATATTCAGCTACTAGTTTACAGCATTATCGTGCTTGGAGCGTTGGCTTTTCTATTTCCCTTCGTATATATGATTATGACGAGCTTCATTAAAGGGGCATACTCGCTGCCGCGGCCTAAGGAAGTATTCTCCGTCATCCCAAACCTATATAACTACCAGCTAGTATGGAGCAAAAATAATTTTGCAAGGTATTTCCTGAACAGCTCGCTCGTTACCATCGTGTCTATGACAGGAAGTTTGTTTCTCGGCTGTTTAACCGCCTACGGGTTTGCGAGATTTACGTTTCCGGGCAAAGAGTTTCTATTCCGAATGTTTCTTCTGACCATGATGATTCCCGGAGTGATCAACATTATTCCACAGTTTCTAATTATCAAATCATTTGGTTTGGTTAACACCTACTGGGGGCTATGGTTAATTTATATCGGCGGCGGTGTTGTTGGCAGCACGTTCTTCTTGCGCGGATTCTTTCAAAGCATTCCGAAGGAGTACGAGGAGTCCGTGTTGATCGATGGCGGTGGCAGCTGGCGCATTTTCTGGAATATTTACCTGCCTCAGTCGATGCCGGCGATTGCGACGCTTGCAGTTCTTTCCTTTCAAGGCACATGGGAGGAGTATTTCACGGCTCTAGTCATTATTAAGGATGAGGCGCTTCGGACGCTGCCAATTGCACTGCTGATGTTCAACGATAAATATGCGACAAACTATTCATGGGTATTTGCTGCTTCCATTATAGCGCTCATTCCGACGATAATCCTTTATATTATTTTCCAAAAAAGATTCGTACAGGGTGGATTTAACGAAGGCGGAGTGAAGGGTTAAATCTAAAAACAGGAGCTATCAAATGAAACGTAAAAGAAATCGAAATAGAATAAGTTCATCAGTCATTGTTGTCATTACCTCTTTTATGATCCTTGCTTCCGGCTGCAGCGAGCAGAAGGAAATAAAGGCGGAGCTTGTGAATAGCCAAGGTATAATAAGTCGCTTGTCGACCGACAAATCGGCTTATCGTCCCGGCGACAACGTTCATTTTACGTTGGATTTGGCTAAAACGGAGTCAAAAGCGAAGGTGATTGTCCAGTATCGCCATCTAGGGGAGAAGATCGCTGAGCAAGAAGTCAAGGTGGACGGCAATTCATTGGAATGGGATTGGACGCCTCCAAAGGAGGATGGCCGAGGTTATATGGCTGAGGTTTTCTTTGCAACGAAGGAAGAAGTGAAGGATCATCAGAACATCGCAGTTGACGTGTCCACAGACTGGAGCAAGTTTCCTCGTTACGGTTATTTAGCGGACTTCCACAGCATGAATGGGGAAGAGATGGCAACAGTAATCGAACGTCTGAATCGGTTCCATATTAACGGCATTCAATTTTATGATTGGCAGTATAAACATCATCAGCCTCTGAAGCTGGAAGGCAATCAACCAGCGCCGGAATGGCCGGATATTGCAAACAGGCCTGTCGCCTTGGATACAATTAAAGGCTATATTGACCTTGCGCACAGCAAAAACATGAAGGCGATGAACTACAATTTATTGTTCGGGGCATATGAGGGGGCAGAGGAGGACGGTGTCAAAAAAGCGTGGGCGCTGTACAAAGATCCTTCGCAAGCGAATCAGGATAAGCATCCATTGCCAGACAGCTGGGCCAGTGACATTATGCTCTATGACCCAAACAACGTGGAGTGGCAAAACTATCTGATCGATAAAGAAATTGAAGTATTTAACCAATTGAAATTCGACGGCTGGCATGTTGATCAATTAGGCGATCGCGGAGCGCTTTGGAATGCCAAAGGAGAAAGTGTAAAGCTGGCGCCGGGCTATGTATCATTTCTGAAAGCAGCTAAGGAGAAGCTGGATGTCGACTATGTGATGAACGCTGTCGGACAGTATGGGCAAGCCTTTATGGCTCCTCAGGCTCCTCTCTCATTCCTATATACCGAAGTATGGGACGGGCATCCGAAGTATGGCAACCTGAAGGGGATTATCGATCAAAACAACCAGTTTAGCAAAAATAAGCTAAACACGGTGCTTGCCGCTTATATGAACTATGATTTGGCAAACGCGAGCGGGGAATTTAATACGCCAGGCGTTCTGCTTACAGATGCAGTCATCTTCGCATCCGGCGGATCCCATCTGGAGCTTGGGGAAAATATGCTGGCCAAAGAGTATTTCCCTAATCGAAATCTCTCCATTCCAGCTGAACTGGAAGAGCAGCTTATTCGCTATTACGATTTCCTTGTCGCTTATCAGAACATTTTGCGAGATGGAGTAGAGGAATCTGAACTAATCGTATCAAGTACAGGGGACACAAGTGTTTCCGCTGCTCCAGAGCAAGGAAAAATATGGTCCTTTGCGAAGCAGAAAAGCGGAAGCGACATCGTTCACTTCATTAACTTCACTGATGCTAAAACCATGGAGTGGAATGACAGCAAGGGCGAGCAAGCTGTGCCTATTGAGCGTAAAGAAATAGACATTTCCATTGAGACAGAGCGTGAAGTTGCAAGTATCCTATTCGCCTCACCAGACTATTATCAAGGATCACCTATTAAGCTGAGCTTCAAGCAGCAAGAAGGCAAGGTTACACTTAAGCTTCCAGTCCTGAAATACTGGGATCTACTAACCATTAATTACAAGTAAGGTTGCGATAGCATGCAGAACCAAGCGATACGAAAGATAGTTTTCGTGCGCTTGGTTTTGTACACTGCAATGAAAGCGTTTGCTGATATGAACGTAATGCATGAGAATGAATGGAGCGAAGCCAGCATGGCTGCGCTCCTCTTCTATAAAACCTTCTATTTTAATCGTGTTGATTTAGGTAAACTAGGAGTATCTTCTTTAACAAGGTGGGCAGCTTATGGCGCGCTTCGAGAAAATAACGAACCGATTTGCTTCAAAAATGATTTTAGCGTTTTTACTCATTATTTTGATTCCGACCACTTTATCGGGTTTCTCTTTCTATTTGGAATCTTCCGCGCTTGTAAAACGAAATGTTAGAGCATCTACCGTTCAGGTTACCAAGCAAACCGCAGATGCCTTGTCTTCTATTTTCAACGCGGGAAGCGATACATCCGATTTAATATACAGTGATTTGAAGGTGCAAAAATCAGCGATGCAATATACCTCGAGTCCGCTTAGCGAGCAGATCGAGATGACGCAATCATTAAATACGCTGCTTAATAACGTCGTGTATTCAAGCTCATTCGTAAGAATTGTTTATATCATTAAAAGTGGGGGCATCGGCTGGGGGAGCGGCACATTTTCTACACCCAAACTGCGAAAGGTTGACTTGAATCATCAAGAGTGGGTAGCGGAGTCGAAAAAGCAGGATGGCGGGTTCGTATGGCAGCCGATGCGAAAGGATCCTTTTAGCGGTGGTGGGGAAAATACTGATCTTGTTCTCCCGATCAGCCGTGCGTTAAAAGACTTTGAATCGCTTCAGCAAATCGGTCTGCTGGTCGTTAATTTAAATGGCAAGGCCATCATTAATACGATTAAGCAAGTGAAGCTGGGGGAAACCGGACGTTATATGGTCGTTAACGCACAAGGTGAAATTATGATCGATGCGGATCTTTCACGAATTGGTCAGATGGTGGAGGATGCTAAACTGCATGAGTTGATCGTACATAATGATGCAGTTGAATTCGAGTACGCTAATAAGGGCGTCCATTATTATGGCGTAAAGCAGCTGCTAAGCAATGGTTGGCTGCTGGTTGGCACAGTTCCTACGCTTGAAATAACGGGGGCGCTGGATAAGCTGCATACACGTATTTTAATAACCTCAGCATGCTTCGCTTTGCTTGCGGTGCTCGTTGGTCTTCTCATCGCGAAGAAGGTTACGAATCCAATCAAGCAATTAACGCTAGAGATGAGGAGAGTTCAGCAGGGAGATCTATCTGTTCGAACAGCGTTAACGTCTACAGACGAGATTGGGCTCATGAGTAGGCATTTTAATAAAATGCTGGATGAAATTGAACAGCTGATGCTACGAGTGGAGCAGGAGCAAAACGAGAAGCTTGAGGCCGAGGTGCGTGCGGTCACTTACCGGATTCATCCGCATTTTCTCTACAATACGCTTAGTACGCTCAGATGGCTGATTCGAGCAGGAGAGATGGAGCGAGCCGAACAAGGGCTAGCGGCTCTAACTAGACTGCTTCAAGCGAATATGGGCAAGAACGGGCAAATGATTACACTTGCGGAAGAGCTGGAGATCATTCAGAAATATATCGTTATTTTAGAAATGCGGTATGAGCAAAAATATGCTTTGGCTATAGAGGTACAGCCTGGGGCGGATCAAGTGAAAATTCCAAGGATGCTGCTTCAGCCGCTCGTTGAGAATGCGATCTTCCACGGCTTCGTGCCGCTTAATCGCGGAGGAGATATTACGATTAAGGTGACAGAGCAGCAGGGAGAGCTGCGGATTGTGATCCATGATGATGGCTCAGGAATATCAGAAGAGAAGTTGAAACAATTGAATGCAAAGGAAGGTATGACGAAAGCAGGCATAGGAATGAAGCATGTTTATGATTCCTTAAGGCTTTATTATGGCGCAGGCTCGGGCATATCTGTTACGAGTGATATTGGACTCAGTACTCATATTCATATCGTCATCCGTTTATAAAGCTAAAGCTTCCGAGTTCAGATATTGCTGCCTACAACTTCGAGGAGGAAATGACGTGAACGATTATGTTTTGATTGTGGACGACGAGCCGATTATTCGAAACGGGCTTAAAAACTTCATAAGTTGGGATGAGCAAGGGCTGACCTTAGTAGGAGATTGTGCAAATGGCCTTGAAGCATTTGAACGGCTTCGATCTCAGCCTATTGATATTTTGATAACGGATATTAAGATGCCAGTTATGGATGGACTGGAGCTAACGCGAAAGGCGCTGGAGGTTAATCCGCTAACCAAGGTTATCCTAATTAGCAGCTACAATGAATTCGAATATGTGCGTGAGGGGATGAAGCAGGGTGCTGTCGATTACTTGCTTAAGCCGTCACTGGAAGCGGGGGAACTCATTGCTGTACTCGTGCGATGTAAAGAAATGCTGCAGCAAAACCGCAGACAAGTCGTGCAAAATCAACAGTTTGATGAGCAATTGGTTTTCCTTGCGAGAAGACGTTCTGAGCAGGAAATCATACGCTTGCTCGCAACCAGCGAGTCTGAATCTAAATTAGTTGATCTTTTTGATCAGCCAAATGATCGCTACGTTTGTGCTTTTGTTGTATCGGATGGTCTAAACGAGTGGCGGGAACGATACGGGGATTTGCATATTAGCATCATGTATGAGGATATGCAGGCTTTATTTTATGAGCAATTCCAGTATGGCAGTGCGCCGATTTTGACGGGAGAAGGTCTCTTTATGATCTTACCTCTTGTGGGGAATGCAGAAGGTGAGCTTGAGCGCTTCAAGAACCGGGTTGCTGCTGAACTATCGACCTCAATTTCTATTGGTTACTGTGTGGAGCAGGAAACAGAGCGGGTGGAAACAGGACTCAGAAAAAGCCGAGCTGCAGGGGAACGAAGATTTTTTGAAGGTACGGGCAAACTCTTTGCCTATGAACAAATACCGGATGAGAGCGAAGCGGGGTCTAATTATGAGGGAATGAACATGCAGGTTATGGTTGAGCAATTTCGCACCGAGGACCATACAAAAACAGTCATCGATCGCTTCGTTTCAAGCTGGACGAAGGGTGCTCAAACACCGGAGCACGTAAGAAAAGAAGCATATGAACTGCTCTCTGCCTATGCTTTTGTGAACGGAGGCTCAAAAACGCTATCAGATTTCCGAGAACATATTTGGCGCTGTGAGACGGTTGTTCAGCTCGAATCGACTATCCGTCAATTGTTTGAGGAAATGGAACATCCCAATCAGCTGAGGTTGGTTGATAAAGGCCATAGCGGACAGTTAATCACTAAAGCCATCGCCTACATTAAGCTCCATTACCGAGAAGACTTAACACTGCAACAAGTAGCAGATAACATACATGTAAGCAAAAGCTATTTTTCGAATTTGTTCAAAAAACAGGCAGGTCAAAATTTCATCGATTATTTAATCGATTTGAGGCTGCACGAAGCAAAACGGATGCTGGTTAAAAACGAGTACAAGATTTATGAGGTAGCTGAAAAATCCGGTTTTAACGATGTGAAATATTTTAGCAAGCTGTTTAAAAAAATGACTCAGATGACACCTGTAGAGTATCGAGATAAGCATCAACAATAGTTGATGGAGGAGATTGCCATGCTTATAAATAGGCTGATAATAATAGTGTGTTTACTTGCAATCTGCTCAGGCTGCAGCCAGCAGTCTATTCTTACAAATGACAGCAAGGTCGAGAAGTTAACAAATACCGAGAATACGGAAATCGAGTTCTGGCATACGTACAGTGATCAAGAGACTCGAATTTTGGAGGATATACTTATTCCTGCGTTTGAGGAGGCGTACCCCGCTATTCACGTCGTTCCTGTTCGGCAAAGCAACAACATGGAAATGAAATATACGCTCATCTCCAAGGCATCTTCCAATAGAGCGCCTGATGTAGTGCGTATGGATATTGTATGGGTGCCTGAGTTTTCCCAAAGCGGATTGCTGCTACCCCTGAGCGAATACGATGATTTTGGCAAAATAACGCAATTGCTGCAGAGCAATACAGGCTCAGCAGGTTATTATAAGGGTTCCTATTATTCTCTTCCCGTTAATATGAACACGAAAATTGCTATATTCAATCGTACATTGTTGGAACAGGCGGGCTTGTCAAAGCCGCCTGCAACTTTTCAGGAAGTGATTGATCTTGCTAAAAAACATCGATTCATGATTGGTATAGGGGGGCTTGAGTCGTGGAAGAGCTTGCCTTATATTTATGCGCTGGGCGGACGTATGACAGATGATTCATATTCGAAGGCATCCGGCTATTTGAATGGAGAAGCGACAATCAAGGCGGTTGAGCAGCTTTTATTGCTATATAAGGAGCAGTTGATTGATCGTACGGTTATTAACGGCGGCGGAGATAATTGGGAGGGGGTAAAGTCAGGGAAAATATTGGTCACAGATGATGGACCTTGGTTTTACAGCGTTTTTCAAGGCGAAGAGCTGGAGAGGGCGATTAACGCAACAATAGCAGTTCCGTTTCCGCCGGTTTTTGGTCCTGCCTCCATATTGGGAGGAGAAGATTTAGTTATTATGAAGGGCTCGAAAAATCCATTGCAGGCCTGGACATTTATGAAATGGATGGTCAATACGCAATCGCAAATTGCAATGTCGCAAACAGGCATAATTCCGACAAACTTGGAGGCCAAAGAGATAAAGGCGCAGGGTGAATCCTTTATTCATCCGTACACGGAGGCGCTTGATCATACATTTCTTCGTCCGCCAGTGAAAAGGTATAGTCGAATTGACGCTATTTATATAAAATATATGACCAAAATTTTTCAAGAGGAACTTTCGGTTAAACAGGGATTAACGGAAGCAGCCGCTAAGATTGATCGTTTGTTAAAGCAGTAAAATAGATTGATCCTCTAGACGAGACATGTTGTATGCAAAAAAAGCAGGAATCTATTTGTGATTCCTACTTTTTTTATTTCGAAGCGGCAGTCTGCTCCTTAACGGAGCTGAGCCATGCATCTTTAATATGAATTGAATTCACATCACTCAATCATCAGAATTTCACGAATATCCTTTTCCGATAGAGAGGATAGAGCCTCCTGACCAGGCTGGATAACCTCGTCAATCAGGTTCATTTTCTTTTGCTGAAGCTCATACATTTTGTCCTCGACCGTGCCTTGCGTTACGAGGCGGATGACCTGTACGACGTTTTTCTGTCCAATACGATGTGCACGATCGGCTGCTTGCTGCTCGACGGCGGGGTTCCACCAAAGGTCGTAGAGAATAACAGTGTCGGCACCCGTTAGGTTTAGTCCAGTGCCCCCGGCTTTTAACGAGAGCAGGAAGAGGTCGCGCTCACCGTCGTTGAATCGATTACAAAGCTCGACGCGCTCGGAGGCTTTTGTTTGTCCGTCCAAATAAAAATGAGTAATGCCTCGGTAACCCAGCTCCCGTGCGATTAGGCCGAGCATTTCTGTAAATTGTGAGAAGATGAGCAGCCGCTTGCCAGCACTCTGGCATTCCTCGATAATTTCGAGGAGCTGCTCAAATTTGGCGGAGCTTCCTCGGTAATCTTCTACGAATAAGGCAGGATGGCAGCAGAGCTGGCGAAGCCTTGTTATTCCAGCCAAAATTCGAATTCGATTTTGCTGGAAACTTTCATCGTTCAAATGCTTCACTGTTTCCTGCTGCAGCTTAGCAAGGAATCCAACATACAGCTGTTTCTGTTCAGGCAGCAGCTCCGACGCTTGTATTGACTCGATTTTGTCAGGCAGCTCCTTCAGTACATCACTTTTCAGCCTGCGCAGCAAGAACGGACGAACCCGCTTGGCGACAGCTTCTCGCGATAGCTCGTTGAAAGCTTGCTTGCTAGGAAATAACGCTGGGAAAACGGCTCCGAAAATAGACCATAGCTCCTCCAGCGTATTTTCCACGGGCGTGCCGGTCAATGCGAAGCGATACCCGGCATCAATAGCCTTAACGGCTTGCGCGGTTTGAGTCGTATGGTTTTTGAAATATTGCGCCTCGTCCAAAATAAGTGTGTGGAAGCTTTGCTTCATATAATCTTTAATATCTTTGCGCAGCAAGGGATATGAAGTTATGATCACATCCGCCGAAGAATCGCCTGTCAGCACGCCGCTGCGCTCTGACTTGGTGCCATCGGCAATAACGGCGCGAACCTCTGGAGCGAATTTCTTCAGCTCATTCAGCCAGTTGTAGGCGAGTGAAGCGGGAGCGACGATTAACGCTGGCTGCTCTCGCCTCCGAATCTCAGGAAGTACGGAAACGACAAATGCGATGGCCTGCACTGTTTTTCCGAGCCCCATATCATCGGCAAGAATGCCGCCGAAATGGTAATGGGCGAGCGTCTTCATCCATTGATAGCCATACTGTTGATAATCCCGCAGCACGTTCGCGAGATTGTCCGGTACAGGGAAATCCAAATTGTCGGGGTTACGCATGTTTTCCAGCAGCCGGCGGAACGATTTGCCAAGTCTTACCGCATTTCCGTTCTCATGTGAACCAATGAGATGAAGGCCGCGGGCTGTAGGTATCCGAAATTCAGTTCCTTGAATATCGCTCTGGCGCAGGCCGACCTCATTTAAGAAATGGATGATTTCTTGAAACTCGGCGCCATCAAGCGGCAATAACGAGCCGTTTGGCAAGCGGTGGTATTTGCGCTGCACTTCAAGCGACTTCAGCAGGTTCCGAATTTCCGATTCAGGAATGCCGTCCATATCGAACTTGAATTCCAGCCAGTCTGTACGCTCATCTACATTAATCGTTACTTTTGGCGCTGCATGCTTAGTCACAATTCGTACTTTAACAGCAGAGGTAGCGTACACGGTCAGCAGCTTCTCAAGCCGCGGGATGATATGGTGCAGAAATTCGAATTCCGAATCCTCGTCCTCCATGAAATAGCCGCCCTCTGTTTTGGCGAAGGGAACCAGCTCCATCAGCTCGAGAATGAGCCGCTCTTGTTCTCCGTCCCGCATGAGAATGCGATCAGTACCGCGTGATTTCTCGCTTCCTTCTAAAGGATTAATAATAATGTCGCCATATTGAAACTCAAGCCCTGCGACCAGCCGATCTCTTACCCGGTCCAAGTAAAGCTTCGCTTTAAGCTGCGTTTGCAGCACGCGGTCAGATATTGATTCCGCAATGCCGACACTGCCCAGCTTCATTAGTCCCGGGATGACCCTTTCCATAAACGGCTCCATTTGCGCAGGGGCAATATGAATCTTTGGCTTGCGCGAAGTGTCGAGCAGCTGCTTCATCTCCATAAGCCGTGTGCAAGATTCCGGTTTCAGCTCAATCAGCTTGCCGTTTGTAATGACCAGCTCATAATCTTCCATAATGATGATCTGATCAAGTCCCTGAATATCCAATTGATAGCCGTCGCTCGTCGCTTGATCAAACGCAAAATGGAGCGGGAGCGCTTCGTCACTCCGTTCAATGCCATGAAACGTTTGATTGTTATAGAGCAGCTGTACGGTCGGTGCAGCAGTTAGCAAAGGAAGCGTCTTATCCCATGAGGAGGGAGGCACAAGCAGCATACGGTCTCCGCTTGCCGGAGCCTCTCTTAGAATTGAGCGGGACAGCGATTCCCTGAATATCTTTTCATTTCGGTAGATTTGAATAAGCCTCGCAAGCACCGCATCATTCTCCTGCTGAAAGCTGTGAACGGCTGGATCATAGGTGAAATGTTTCGAGAAAACGTAAGGCTCCCGCCGATCGACCTTTTCCAGAAATTCTCGTATTTGCTGTACGATATATAACCGTTTTGGGCCAACCTTAAGCTCAATGCCGAACATATGCTTTCGGAAGCCGTAGGGGAAAAGCTTAACAGAAATCTCTACTTCAAGAGTGGTGCGCATGTCCAAAAGCGACCGGCTTCCGCTTGTGCGGATCGGACGGTGGCTGAACAAGCCTAACATGCCGTTAGCCAGCCGAGTATCGGCTGCTTCTAACCCCGCATGCGCCGCATATCGATTACGGAGATGGGTTGTATCTGCTTCGTCATCATCGTAGTAAGGCCTATCCTCTGGATGAAGGAGTGAGGGGTAGATACGGGCAGGCTTATCATACTCATTTTGAAAATGATGAATTTGCAGCAGCGCCGCAGCTACATGCTGGCAATACTTATCGTAGGTGCTGAAAGCGAGACAGGAGCACTCCGCTTCGACGTCTCCATCCAGGTCAATATCGATCGTAACCTCATAGCGATGGTTGCCCATTACGATAGCTTTAAAGCTGCTTGCCTCAGGACCTTGGTCCGCAAGCGTAACTTTTCCATCTTTATAGTAGGCTTCGCCGCGTTCATAGAAGGTATCGCCGCATAGCAGCTTAATAACTCGCTCGGACAACTGTACGCTCATGGTATGGTTCCTTTCCGCTAGCGGAACGCTTGTTCCGATGTGTAAGTTAATTCTTATCATAGCAGAATATGTACAGCAGGTCACAATTCAAAATGTGGGCATTGGGCTTCTGAAATAAAAGCCTAGCATGAAACAAGGATAATGCTAGCTCTACTTTTGATGTGGTCTAGGCAGCTCTTACTGAAATTGAATGCAATCAACGGTATAATGTAGGAAGAGAAGCTAAGCTTGATTATGGGAAAAGGAGCTGGACAACCATGCATTACCGACGACTTGGAAATAGCGGCCTCAAAGTATCCGCGCTCGGTTTAGGTACCAACGCTTTTGGCAAACGCGCAGATTATGAGGCTTCAAAACAAATCATTCATAGCGCGATAGACAATGGAATCAACTTTATCGATACAGCTAACATCTATGCAGCCACCGAATCCGAAAAAATCATTGGGCAGGTGCTTGAGGGACAGCGTCAACATGTTGTTTTAGCTACAAAAGCAGGGCTAGTTCGGGGAGCAGGCGTAAATGAGCGCGGCTCATCCAGATTTCATTTGCAGACGGAACTGGAACAGAGCTTAAAACGTCTAAAAACCGACTATATCGATCTATATCAAATTCATACGTTTGATCCTGAAACACCGCTTGAGGAAACACTTCGAGCATTAGAGGATATGGTACGCTCTGGCAAGGTGCGCTACATCGGAGCTTCCAATTACTTTGCGTGGGAGCTGATGAAGGCGCTCGGAATCAGTGATCGGCTTGGGATTAACCGCTTCGTATCGACACAAGTAAGCTACTCCTTAGCGGATCGAACGCCGGAAAACGAGCTGGTTCCGATGTGTCTAGACCAAGGCGTGGGCATCATTCCGTATTTTCCGCTGGCTGGCGGCATTTTGTCAGGAAAATACAGCGCAGCACAGCAAGCGCCAGAGGGCTCTCGCGCTCAGACCGACCCGAGTTTCCAGCGATTTATCGATACTAAAACCATTGCATTAGGTGAAAATGTAGCGAAGCTTGCGGAACAATTGGACTGTACGCCAAGCGTATTATCACTCGCGTGGCTCATGCATCAGCCTGTCGTATCTACAGTCATTGTGGGAGCGACAAAGGTGGAGCAGCTCAAAGAAAACTTGAAGAGTGTATCCTTGCAGCTGACCGCAGATACAGAAGAGGAATTGCAGAAGATTAGCCGCCCATTCCGTACGGGTGAACCTTTTGCATGGTATCGCTTGCCGTAGAGATAGACACAACGGGTACCCACACGCAAAACACTTTGAAGAAGGTGCATGGCTTGTGGGTGCTTTTTTGTATAGAAGCCTTGTTATTGTTGCATTCGTGGGCAAATTGTAGATGCAGCCTTGTTTCATCTCTATCCGATTTGTTTTATAAGTTATTATCAAATAGGAGGAGAGTGAGAGGCATGACGGAGAAGCAAACCTATTATGTATCGATTTCTGGAAAGCGGGTCGAGCCTGAACCTTCCATCAATGATCAGTTAACGGTAACCGCAACGCAGGCGGAGATCAGTGAGCTTCAGCAGCTGCTCGACCAAATTCAGCGGGACGATGAGAAAACACAATTTCGCGCACCAATCCCTTATAAATCAGCTGATAATGACAAAGCAACCGACAAGTTTAATGAGGATATCATCAAGGTTTACGAAACCGTATATGTGTTAGGCACGGCAGAAACTAGAGATCATATTCGCCAAATGAATATTTTAAACAAGCTGCAAGACTCTGATTACGACTATCCCGGATATGAGCGATAAAAAAACGGTAAGCCAGTAAACAGATAAGAGGCTGTCACTAAAGGCAAATTGCCTTAAAAGAGACAGCCTCTTTGCTTTGAAATGGATAAATGATGAAGAACATATTCAGATCAATATTGATGCCGCTCTAAGTCGTCTACGTAGTCCTTGGCCTCTTTGAGGCTGACGCCACTTTTTTTTCTAAACTCTTTAATTGCTTGAACTCTCTTTCCTGAAGCAACTAGCATGCGTAATCTATCATCGATATTTATAGGGGCGTTGTTGCGAGTCATACCGGGTGAGGAAGGAGGGGAATTCAGGTTTGGCTTGGGTGATCTCGAAAAATCCGAATGGTTGTTAGCCCGTTGAAGCTCTAATTTTATTTCGTCAACCTGTCTCTGCAAGCTAAATACTTTTAATCCAAGCAGGACGGATAGAACTAATGCACTCACAGCAACAATTTCGATCGTTTCCATTACGAATCTCCCCTTCCTGTTTTGAAAACCTATTATAACATAATTACAATTATTGTAAGGGCGATTTCTAGCTGCTGAGCAAGAATGTTTTGATAATGAGAATGATTATTAATATAATAAGAGAGGTGGAAATTGTAAATAGACATGGAAGGTGAACATGATGACATTACAGGAACATATACCATTATGGAATCATGCTGCTATACGGGTGCTTGATGTTCGTCGGTCTATTTTGCGATCGGGTGAGAGTGTGCAAGGCTTCCGATTGCCAGCTAGTGCCTTCTTTTTCGCTGCTGCTGGTGATGCAAAAATTCTCATAGACGGAATGGAGCATATGGTGAATCGTTTTTATGTGTGCCATGCCGGAAAAGGCGCTACGATTGATATTGTGCAAGTGAATGAAAAACTCGATTATTATTTTATTTTTTACAAAGCAGTCCTCGTTTTACCAGCTCGTAAAGAACTGTTAAAAGTATATRGAGACAATAATCCCTTTCAAATGCAATATGGTTTTGCCCCTGCCTTTCCGCTAGGTCTTCTGACGAGAATCGAGCAAATGTATTCGCACTGGATGCWTGATATTCAATTGGAAAGATTTCATGTGAGAGCGTTGTTTCACCAATTGGTATACGATCTTATGAAGCAGCTCCATGCCGCTGAGGGTGCAGCCAAAGCTCAGCCGGATTACGTCAGCCAAACGATTCGCTTCATGGAGGAACGTTACGCTGAGACAATCAGTCTTCAAGAATTGGCGAGCACTCTTCATTGCAATGAGAGAAAGCTGCAGCGATTATTTAAAGCGCAGCTTCGGATTGGGCCACTAGAGTATCTCATTCAGGTTCGAATGGATCATGCGCAAACGATGTTATTGAATACGAATATGCCGCTTAAAGCCATTGCAGAATCAGTAGGTTATGGTGATAGTTATTATTTTAGCCGAGCCTTTAAGAAGCATATTGGCGTTTCTCCTCTTAACTTCAGAAAGCACCGTCGGATAAGTTCATCCTCTATGTCGCAAAATTCCATTGTCGCGGATACTTCTCTCTCGTATGATGGTGATTGTGATAATCATTATCAACAATTAGACGGAGGAGTTATACGGATGAATAGGAGTAAGAGGTCGATTTTAGCGGTTAGCTTGATGCTCAGTTTAATGTTATTGTTGAGTGCATGTTCGACGGGAAATAGCATGGGAAACAATACGGGAGGGGCTAGTCCAGCTGGAGCTGAATCTAGTGCAGCTTCTACAAACACAAACGTATCGCAAACAGCGCAACAGGCGTATCCTGTTGTTATTAAACATATGAAGGGCGAAACAACGCTGGAGCAGCGCCCACTTAAAATTGCGGTGCTTGATACAAAATTTGTGGATCAATTGGTAACTTTAGAAGAGCAGCCAGCGGGCAGCGTAAAAGCCGCGGCAGACAAAACAGACTTCCCGGCTTATTTAATGGATAAGCTGAAGGATGTTAAATTGCTCGGTACAAGGGATGAGCCCAACCTTGAGGCTATTATGGCCATGGAACCCGATTTAATTATTTGTACAGAATTCCAAGAAGAAGTGTATGAGAGCTTGTCCAAAATTGCTCCAACGATCATGCTCGAATTTAATGAGGATTGGCGCGTCACTTTAGATACTTTTGGAAAAATTGTAGGGAAGTCTGAAGAAGCGAAGGCTGTCTTGGAGGCCTACAACGTGAAAACAGAGAAGCTGAAGGTAGAGCTAAAGGCTAAGCTCGGAGATCAAACTGTTGCATTAGCGCGCCCACGTGATGAGGGGATACGGATACATACACCAATCCACCGTACAGGAGCTATTTTATACAATGATTTAGGCTTGAATGCCCCAGAATCAGTTTTGAAGGAAAAGGATACCGCTTATGAAATTGCATTAGAGGCTTTCCCGGAAGTTGGCGCTAATCATTATTTCCTCGTAAAAGATGATATGTTCAAGGCGGCAGTGGACGAAATCCAGAAGACGGAAACGTGGAAAAATGTTGAAGCTGTGAAAAACAATCAAGTCTATGATGTGGATTCAAACATATGGATTGCCTATTATGGCCCGATTGCCATTAATATGATTGTTGACCGGGTAGCAGAAATTTTCCTTGGTAAGGCATAACATGTCAGCAAAGCTTTCAAATTCGGAGTGGGGTAATTTAAAAAGCAGATATAACTTCTCTTATGAAAATAATACTGACTCCGCTGATCGCTCCATTTATTCAAGAAATTTATTGAATAAGGAGCTATGCGAAACCTATCTGGATCGGCTAGGGAGCGAAATAGCTTCGCCATCAAGAAGAGTAACTGCGTCGATGCTCGCGAAGCGATATGCTTATCTAGTCGTTGCTCCTGTTCTGTATGCGATGACGGTATACAACAAGAATCTGACCATGACGTTGGACAATTGCCGCTTGGTTTCACCTAGCGACAGCGAGTTCAATGTGACGAAATCCAAGTATCCTAATTTAAGCTTTGAAGAACCAAGCGTTACGGAACCGGTAGCTGGGGAGCGGAAAGAGTGGCGGGATCAGGTAATAAGAGAACTTTTTGCAGAGCATATTTCTCCATTATTTCGTGCTTTATCTATGGTTGGCGGAATACCTATAGTGATCTTATGGGAGAATGCGATGGTTCGAATTGCTCCGCTTTATGAGGACGGGCTAGAGGAAGAAACGAATCCGGTTATCTTACAACGACTTCATGAGGATTTCACGTTTATAACGCAGACTGCACCAGCAAGCTTATTTGGAGAACGCCGCAATCCGTTTAAGAAGTTTATGAGCAAAACGAATATAGGCACGATGAGCGAGCTGCCTGATATTCGCAAGACCTGCTGCTTCTATTATGAAATGTCTTCGGCGGAATATTGCAGAGCTTGTCCGAAACCTTTCGAATGCCATAAATAGCTGGACATTGAGCAATCGTCTTGTCACCTTTTGGGGCAAGGCGATTGCTCATTTTATTTATTGGTTCTTAATATAAAAGGGATTTTGAAATATATTTTGATTCCACATATGCCATTTGACGGCCGGTGTCATAGAGCTGAAGCTCGGGATTTCTTTAGCAGCTTACAAACATTATTCATCCGAATTTATGTTAAATAGGAAAGAATGGTTTCTCCTGTTACAGCTATGAACATTTGAGCGAAGTAATGGCAGTTAAAGGGGTCATTTCGGCGGCGTCCGCTAGGGAGTTGGATGCCTCTTTTATAAACTTTTTCGAATGCTGAACATGTCCTCATGGGGATGCTTCCACCACAAATAGTGAATAGCAGGAGCTTTTCCTGCTATTTTATATTTAGCTGGAAAAGCTCCAGTTAATTTTAAGCTGTGCGCTCATTTGAGTTAATTAGCAGGAAAAGCTCCATGTAATTTTGCTGCAAAGCGGCTTTTTAGGGATTATGTGTTGAATTAGCAGGAGTAAATCCTGTTAATTGCTAAATTGGGCTGCTTCCATTACAAATAGCAGGAGCTTTTCCTGCTATTTTMKWTTTAGCTGGAAAAGCTCCAGTTAATTTTAAGCTRCGCRYTYATTTGAGTTAATTAGCAGGAAAAGCTCCAKGTAATTTTGCTGCAAAGCGACTTTTTAGGAATTATTTGTTGAAWTAGCAGGAGTAAATCCTGTTAATTGCTAAATTAGGCTGCTTCCATTACAAATAGCAGGAGCTTTTCCTGCTATTTTATATTTAGCTGGAAAAGCTCCAGTTAATTTTATGCTGCGCGAAGCTGACTTAATTAGCTGGAAGTGCCATGCTGAGCATTCTGCAGACTCCATATTATAATAAGTTTGTTTTAATACTTAGTGTGTTGATGGATTTTCAGTTTATCCCATGCGCTGATGGATTAGTGCTGTTAATTAGACACGTATTATGTAAGTTTGACCTGCTGCTCGCTCCATGCCCAAAGATTAGCCGCAAGCTCGGGATTGCTCGCTTTGCTTGCCGTTTGAACGCTTTTGCTGTCGATAAAATATTGGCCGGTCAGATTTGCCGCTTCATCGCTGGATGCTAAATAAATTGCCGTCTTTGCCCCTTCAAGCGGCGTTCTGAAAAAAGGCTTGAGCAGCTTATGCACCGTCTTACCGAAGCCGCTCTTGCGATCTACGCCAATATTGGTCGCTACCGCCCCGGGATGAAGACTGTTAACCGTCACCCTCGTACCTGCGAGACGCTTTGCCAGCTCATTCGTGAATAAAATATTCGCGAGCTTCGATTGCGCATAACCTTTTGCGACATTGTAGCCCCTCGTTAGGTTCGGATCGTCAAAATGTATTCTTCCGGCCTTATGGGCACCTGAAGATACATTGATAATTCTCCCTTGCGGAGCACGTTGAAGAAGGTCAAGCAGCTCGTTAGTCAGCAAAAAATGACCCAAATGGTTGATGCCGATTTGCGATTCAAATCCATCCGAGGTTATGCTTCGTTTCAAGGCGACAACCCCTGCATTGTTGATCAACACATCAAGCTGGCTATATTTCTGCTTAAATGCAGCAGTGAAGGTGCGAATGCTGGCAAACGAGCCCAAATCGCAGGTCATGAGGACAATATCGCTGCTGCCGCTTTGGCTGCGCGCTTGTTCAAGTGCAAGCTCGCCACGCTCCTTGCTGCGGCATATCATCACGACATGCGCCCCTTGCTTCGCAAGCTCGACCGTTGTCGCAAGCCCCATGCCGGAATTGGCGCCAGTTACTGCTACGACCTTTCCTGTCATATTGCTCATCCAAGCCACCTCCGTATATTCGTTATTTACAGCTTATCATGTGCAGCAAAGGTATGCCGTACAAATTCAATAAACGATCTGACATGTGGAGACAGCTGATCCTCGTTGCGGTACGCCAAACAAATATGCCGCTGGTTTACATACTGAGGCAGATCGCGCATAACGAGTTCGCCGGCTTCGATTTCTCGGATGACGCTTCGGCGCGGCAGGATGCCAACACCCATATTGCATTTTAGAGCTTCCTTGATCGTTTCGATCGCACCCAGCTCCATAACACTTTCCCACTGCAAGCCAGCCCCGGCTGCCCACTCATCGGACAAGGTACGCGAGGTTGAGCCAACCTCATGCAGCAGAAATGTTTCATGTCTAAGCTCTTCGACCTCTACTTGCGAATGGTTAGCTAACGGATGCTCCGGCGCAAGCAGCAGCTTCAGCTCATCAGCGACTAACGGCTGTATAATAAGGCCTTCTTCCAGCGATTCGCCAAGAGAGACGATGCCTATATCGATCTCATAGCTGCGCAGCATCGCAAGCACAGAAGCTGCTTGCTTCACGGTCAGCATGAGGCTTACTTTTGGATACAGCTTGCGGTAGGCGGCAAAGTGCGGCGGCATCACATAGGTTGCTGGCGTGTAGCTCGCCCCCAGCCTCAAACGGCCTTCCCCTTGTTCACGGCGCTCCAGCATGGCAAGCCTAGCTTCTTCCATAAGGAAAACGATTCGCCTCGCATAGGGAAGCAGATCCACAGCAGCTTCACTTGGCTGAAGGCTCCGCGAGTGCTTGCGGAACAGCTCCACGCCAAGCTCCTCCTCAAGCCTTTTGAGATGAAAGCTGATTGTCGGCTGCTTAAGTCCCAGCTTATCTGCAGCTTCCGCGAGCGTTCGACCGCTGCATACCTCCATAAACACATGCAGCTGCTGTACATTCATCCCGTGCTCACTCCCTCGCTTTTTGCCTATTAATATAGATTAAATCTATATGTATATCAATATCTATCGATTATATTTCATAATATCTCGACATTACGTTAACAATCATCTGACAAACCGTTGCTAAAGTTAGGAGGTAAGCAAAACAGATAGTGGAGGGAAATCAAAACGATGAAAACGAATGGGAAACGCTGGCTTGGAACCGTTTTGCTAGCTGGATTGATGGCACTAACTGCTGCATGCGGCAACGGAAATGCCGGAAATACGAATAAAGGGGCAGCAAATGCCGGAAATACACAAACGACGGCTCCTACCGAAGACGCGCAAGCGACAGAAACAGCTGCCACGGAGGATAAAGGAACGCTTACTGTATACTTGAACGATTTTGACAGCATTATCGCTCCATTATTTGAGGAAGCTACCGGCTACAAGCTGGAGGTCGTTGCGGGCAACGGAGCAGAAATTATGTCCCGCGTTGAAGCAGAGAAAGGCAATCCGCACTGGGATGTCATTTGGCTGGATGCGATGCCTTCCATTTATGGTCTAGGGGCAAGCGGTCAACTGCTTGAAGGCTGGTCGCCGAATAACGTCGCTAATCTAACTGACTTTGCCAAAGCTTTTGTGCCTGAGAAGCAATGGTATGTTCCTACTGGCGCACATGCTGCGGGAGTTATCGTGTATAACAAGGACAAAGTGAAGGCGGAGGATGCGCCAAAATCATGGGAAGACTTCTCGAATGCGAAGTACAAAAACTTGATCGGCATGGCTGACCCAGCGATCGCAGCTCCTGCTTATCCTTTTGTTTCTTGGTTTTTTAAAGAAAAAACAATCGATGGCGGACAAACGTTCTTTAGCTCGCTGATGGACAATGGGCTTCGTGTGTATCCCAAAAATCCAAACGTTGTCAAAGCGCTCGCCGCTGGTGAAATCTCGATCGCAGCACTGCAAGAGAGCAATGCCTATGCGATGAAAAACGATAACGAGCCTATCGAAATTATTTGGCCGGCAGAAGGCGCTCCTGCATCCGTACGGGTAGCTGCGATTCAGAAGGATACCAAAAATCCGAATGCAGCTAAAGCGTTTATCGAATTTCTGCTTGATCCAAAAACGCAGCAAGCTTTAATTGATCAAGGCGACGAGAGTTATTTCCAGCCTTCCGTAAACGGCGTAAATGCCAAGCAAGATCGCGCAGCCGATGCGAAGCTCGTTGCAGCCGACGCTTCCTGGGCATCTGAAAATGAAGCGGCAATCAAGCAATGGTTCGCCGACCAGTCCGTTAAGTAAACGATGCAAACCTTTATGAAGGATCGGTTAGGATGGTTTGTCAGTATCATCCTATTCATCCTCGTCTTATATCCCTTGGCGGCAGTCATTATTCAAGTACTGCTGCCTGGGGTTTTCTTCGGCAATTGGCAACTCGGGGATCTTGCGCTGCTGCTCGAAATATTCAAGCGTCCCTTATGGCAAAAATCACTCGAAAATTCCGTTGTGCTTGGACTTGGAACGACAGTGCTCGCTACGATTCTCGGCGGTGTGCTGGCAACGATACGCGCCAACTGGTCATTTCCAACAGCTAAGCTGCTGGATGCCTCCGTTTGGCTGCTCATTATTACGCCTTCGTTTATTTTAGCGCAGGGCTGGGTGCTGTTTGCTGCCGGAGGCGGCATCGCTGTTAACCTGCTCGGCTGGCACTGGGTTACGAGCGCTGTTTTTCAGCCTGCTGGACTTATTTTTATTATGACTTTAAGCAAATTTCCGTTCGCTTATTTGAGTGTTCATGCGGCGATGGAGTGGAAGGTTGATCAGCTGTCTCACGCAGCTCGCCTATCCGGAGCATCTGCTTTCACGGTATGGCGTACGATCCAAGCGCCTCTGCTTATGCCAGCTGTTTGGGCTGGAGCAGCGCTTGTCTTTATGGATACAATCGGCGATTTCGGGCTTCCTGCATCGATTGCCGCTGTTTATCGTTTTCCGACACTGCCTTACTCTATTTACTCGGCAATTTACACATCGCCCATTCGGTTCGATATGGCAGGCGTTCTGTCCTTTTATCTCGTATTGTTAATCGGCATTGCGATGTTTGTCCAATTTTATGCGATGCGCCGCTCACGCTTTGATTTCTTATCAGCACGGGCGCAGCGGTCTGTACCGAAGCCGGCTGGAAAGTTTGCTGTGCTTCTTACCACACTAAACTTGTTATTTCTTGCCGTAGTCATCGGCATTCCGATAGGCGCAAACGTACTGATGTCCATATTCAAAACACAGTCAGGCGGTATGAAGCTAACGAATCTCACCTTGGAGCATTACAGGGAATTGTTCCATAGCTCAAGCACGCTGTTGAAGGGTTTGTCTCATTCCTTAATGATCGCTGGAGTCGCTGCTCTGCTTGGCCTATTATTCGGGCTGTGCGTCGCTTATGTCTTAACCTATTCACAGTTCAAATTTAAACGGACGATTGAGGTGTTCTCTGTCGTCACGCTTGCTGTTCCCGGCGTCGTGCTGGGCATTGGGTATATTTTCGTCTGGAATCAAAAATGGCTCGATTCGATCGGCTTGCTCCTGTACGGAACGCCTTGGATTCTTGTGCTTGCCGCAATCGCTGGCGCTATTCCCGTCATTACGAGATTGATGGTCGGCGCAATGGCGAAAGTGCCGCTTAGCCTGCTTACTGCCGCGCAGCTGCAAGGCGGTACGCTCGCAAGCCGCGTCCGTTTCATACTTGTCCCTTTAATACGAGGCGCTTTGCTCTCTGCGGGCCTTGCTGCATTTGGCTCCAGCGTGTTTGACTTAGCGGTGAATTCGATCCTGTTCCCGCCAAACTTCCTCACGCTGCCCGTTACGATTAACAAAGCATTCGAGGATTTGGATTTTGGTTATGCTTCAGCGGCAACCGTCGTTGGATCATTTATCGTTATTATGATTATTTTGGCGGTTGAGCTCATGCTCCGCCGCAAGGAGGCAAACACATGACATCGACTGCGATTCAGCAAAGGTATGACGAGGCAAATGAGCCTAAGCCAGCGGCTCCCAAACCGCTGCTTGCAGCATCTGGTTTAATGAAAAGCTACGGATCGTTTCAAGCGCTTAAAGGAATTTCTTTCGACATGCGCGAAGGCGAGATTATTAGCGTGCTTGGTCCTTCAGGCTGCGGCAAGTCGACGCTGCTCCAGCTCGTCGCCGGCCTATCGAAGCCGGACGGCGGCCAGCTTAAGCTGGGCGATGAAATTATCGCCTCTCCGTCTGTCATGATGCCCCCTGAGAAACGCGGGGTTAACATGGTGTTTCAGGACTATGCGCTGTGGCCGCATATGAATGTGTTCGATAACATCGCTTATGGGCTGCATAGAAGCAAGATGGCTCGGGCGGATATTCAGCAGCGCGTTCAGGAGCTGCTGGCGATGCTCCATCTTGAAGGGCTTGAGCGCAGGCTGCCGCCGCAGCTCTCTGGCGGTCAGCAGCAGCGGGTCGCTATTGCGAGGGCGATTGCTACTAGGCCGAAGCTGATGCTGCTCGATGAGCCGCTCTCCAACCTTGATATGCGGCTGCGCGTAGAAATGCGCACCGAGATGGCGTATCTATTCCGCCAATTAGGGATGAGCGTTTTCCATGTTACGCATGACCCGGAGGAAGCTTTCGCTATGGCCGATCGGCTGCTTATTTTGCGCAACGGGCAAATTGATCAGATGGGCACGCCGCAGCAATGCTTCACGCGTCCGGCCAGCCGCTGGGCAGCTTCCTTGCTTGGAGCAATCAACGGCTTGCGAGGCGAGGTCATAAACGGAGACAGCGGCAGCGCTGTTCGCATCGGCTCATCGATCATTCACGGTTTGCTCGCGCCAGAGCAGCAGAAAATAAGTGACCATTCGCAAGCGATCATTATGTTCCGTCCTGAGGAAGCTGAGGTCATCGAGCGAAGAGACGCCGCAGCCGTGCTTTCATTAGCTTCATCGCAGGAGCGGACAGACAATACGATTCAGCTTCAAGTGCTTCACTGTACCTTTGAAGGCAATCGCTGGCGTGCAGTTGCACAAACGAGCTGCGGCCAGAAGGTATATCTAGTGCTCGCAGTCCCGTTAGAGGCTGGCGAGCATGTAACGATAAAGCTAGCCATTCGCTCTGTTTTCATTTACCCGAATGAGGAAGAAAGGTAGTCGATCCATTTGTATAATCCAACAAAAACAGACTCGCGTCTTTTAGCCATTGCAGATATACACGGTTATGAAGAAGAACTGCTGCTTTTGCTTCAAGAAGCAGCTTATAACCCGCACCATGATCGGCTTATTTTGCTGGGCGACTACATTGATGCCGATAGGCCCGCTACATGGGGCACGCTAGATACGATTCACCAGCTTATCAACGAAGGTGCACAGGCATTGCTCGGAAATCAGGAGCTGCGGCTTCTTGCATCCGCTGAGTCCAGCAGTGCGCTTCACCCGGAAACGAAAGAATGGCTGCACAAGCTTTCATTGTATGTGGTAGTCGGCCAGTATTTATTCGTTCATGCAGGCATTCGGCCAGGTGTCCCTCTGCATGAGCAAAAAAAGAAGGATCTAACGGAAATTCGCGACGAGTTTATTTATACGCCTTTGCCTGATTCGGACGAGGCGCAGTCGTACACCATTATTTTTGGCCATACGCCAACGTTCAAGCTGGATGCTTCTTCCCCTGGAGCCATATGGCAAGGAAATCGACGGCTCGCCATTGATACTGGGGCCAAGCATGGCTGTCGCTTAACACTGCTTGATGTCAGCAGCCAATTGAGCTATTCGTGCTCGACTGCGCCAGAGAGCCGCGGCGGCGATTTCAAATTGCTTAAGCTCTAACCCATTTAACTCACAAAAAAAGCGCTGCCCGTTTGCCTTTACGGGTTAAGCGCTTTTTCTTTTCTTAAATAGAGCTATTTATATTGCTATTTCGTTCAAAAGCAACGATCCAATCCCCTTGGACTGCCGCATAACCTGTGTCACCCTCAACAACCAAGCCGTACAAATTTTTGACGTCTACATATTCCTTGCGAGTGCCATTATCGAATTCAAGCGTGATGTAATAATACGTACGGGATGAATTGCTGCTATGCCCTACTCCGTCGTGGTTATGGTGATTCGTATGATGGCGAACGTCCATGCGCTTGGCTACAACGCGCGCGTAAGTCGTTTCTTTTGGCGCGGTCGAATTTTTGAAATATTTAACTATGCTAAAAATAATGCCGCCAATAACGAGCACGAATACGATCATTATAAATATAGGAACAATCGTAAACATGATTCCTCCGCCTGGAGGGCCGAATCCAAATCCATTCACAAACCATCACATCCAATCTTTTCTTTTCATGTCATTAATTTTACTATTAATACGTTCTTCCGACTAGTCTGATGCGGTATAGGCTGCAAAAGCTGAGGTTAATTAATAAAAAGGAAGGGAGTAACGAAGCGGATTGTTGGGGCTTAATAGAGTTAGGATATAGGCTCACGCAGAAAAGAGCGGCTGGACGCTGCGCACGTCGGATAGCTGGATAGCCGCTCAGCGGGATCATTTTTATTTTGACAGCAGTTAAGCCTCATTCCTGCTTATGTAACGGAAAACGATCGATGATCTCGTACATAGGGGACTCGTTCATATGGGTGAGCATGAGCACAAACTGATCGATTTCCCAGCTGAACGATGAGGCAATAGACGTCGCTGCTTCAATTGGCATTCGATTAGCGTCAGCGAATCCTTTGGCAAGCGTGATATGCGGCGCGTAGGGACGATCGTCTGGAATGAAGCCGACTGAACTCGTTGCCCGAATAATCTCCTCGTGAAGAGCGGACAGTTCTTTTAAGTTTCCGCTAACAGCACCCCATAGAACGCGTGGAGCAGCGGGCGGACCAAACGTTCCGATTCCGCTCCAAGTTAAGGAAAAAGCATTTGCTCTTACTTTTTTTAGAGCGGCTGCCAGCTCTTCAAGCTGAGCAGCCGAAGTGTCGCCTAAAAACTGAAGCGTAATATGGTAATCGCTCGGAAGTGTCCATTTACGGAAAGGCAGCGTATGTTTATGATCTTCTGCCCAGCTTTCCAGCTCCTTGGACACAGATGGTGATACAGGTATAGCCACGAACAAGCGCATTATATTTTCCCTCCTAATCTCAGTATGCAGCCATAACACTCGGACCATTCATTCTGCACGTTGGATTTGGCCTTTTTTTCCATTTCAAATATCTTTAAGTAAACCAAATATCGCGGAAGCGTACCCAGCCCAGCGATTCCAATGAAATGCCGCGCACGGAAGGGTGGAACGCAGTTTTCAAATGTTTACGGTAGAGGAAAAACAAGCTGTGCCTGGCTTTGAGCTGAGCCTCGATGTCTATGAATATCGCTTCTCGACGTGCTCGATCCGGCTCACCCAATATCATCTGGATACTGTGCTCCAGCATATCATGAACCTCGGGAAGCGCATGCTGCTGCATGCTTTTGTACAAATCAATTAGTCTCAGCTCGCGATGCTCGTCCAGCATGACAGCGAAAAGCAGCAGATCGGCGGACATGCGTGCTGTTCCTTTAAATTGCTCGGCAGGAATGAGGTTTATTTGCAGCGGAATGCCTGATTCCGCATACACCTTCTGAATGATCTCTGCATCCGCTGCATATTGCGGAATCGTAGCTAGTACCAGCGGTTCGCCTTGATAGCCGGAGCTGGCAAGCGCTTGCTTGATTACGCTCCAATCAATGGGGGCTGCATCCTGCGTTTGATCAATCTGGTTCAGCCAGAAGCTGTTAACTCCTTCAATGACATCTCCGGATAACAGCTGCAAAAGCTCTGTCCGCTCGATAGCGAGGTTAATTGCCGCTCGTATGGCGGGGTTTGCCAGCAAGCCGTGCTTTTGTTCATTAACTGTGATGAATTTACAGGTCATGCCGGACTGTCTAACCTGCTGCCATCGTTCAGCTGCCATATCCGTTAGTCTCGCGTTGTGCATGATTTGAAACGATTGCAGCTCAGCGTGGTTTTCGCGCGTTGCCTCCTCGGCAACGGTCCATACTTCTACACGGTCGAGGAATGCTCTGCCGCGGAAATAGGCAGCGAAAGCTTCCAATATCCAGACGCCTTGATCATTTCCGGTGAATCGAAACGGACCTGTACCAATCGGTTTGCTGCCAAATTGCTCTCCAGCTGCCGAACAAGCATCTTGAGGCACGATAGAGGCGCGATTAGTTGTCAAAAAAGAGAGAAAAGCTTCGTTGCGCTCGGATAATTGAATGCGAATGGTTGTGTCATCCGGTGTATCCATAGAAATGATGTTGGTGTAAGCCCAGCTGTAGAGCCCTTGCGGTGCAAGGCGTTTAAGCCGTTCAAGCGAATACTTGACGTCTGATGAATCCAGCTCACGGCCATGGTGGAACAGAACGCCCTTGCGCAAATAGAAAGTCCAGCGCGTACGCGATTCATCCACCTCCCACGCATGGGCAAGCTGCGGCAAAATCTGCTCGCCCCTCGGATCGATGCGAACGAGCCCATCAAATATTTGATTAACGAGGTGGGACTCGCCCGTGTAATGGATAGCTGCCGGATCTAGCGAAAAGATCGTCTGCGGAAGCGGGAAGCGCAAAATATCAGTGCGCCGCTTGCCCTGCACCTCCGAATGAAATCCGAATTGACCAGAGAGCCATTCCTGAAACTGGTCGCGCAGCAAAGGCGCTTCTTCGATTTGCTGGAGAAGCTCAAGCGCCGAATGCAAATCCTGCTTTTGCATCATTTCTTGCGCTTCCTCCAGCGCGACTTGTTCCTTGCTGACGAGGAAGGAGAGGGCAGAGCGATTGCCGCGTCCCCGCTTTGGCTCCCACACTAACCACTCTTCCTGCTGCATACGTTTCAATAAAAGTACCATATTCCGATGTGTGCAATCGAGCAAATTTGCGAGCTCCTGTGTTGTAACCTCGAAGGGAATATTCTCTTGAATAGTCGGATATGAGCGCCTAAGCGCGAGATAATGCCTGCGGATTTTCATGCAAATTACTCCTAACTCGAAAATATGAAATTTTCCAATTATAACTTACACTTTTTGTTCTTGTTTTCTAGGTTACAATAAAAGGAGTAAATTAACAAATCCAGTTTAAAGATGGAGTGAGTGAAAAATGAGAGATCCAGCACCATGGCAAAAAAGGTATGAGAAAATGCTTATTCTTGCCCTTCTGTTTGGTCTAGTCAGTCAATATTTGTTCGTAGGAGCTGCCGCAGGCATTTCGGTTATCGTGTTCATTGCCAGCTTTTATGGGTTGTTTTTTTATTCCATAAAGGGGAGGATGGGGGGCTTTGAGAAATGGGAAGGAAAAGCACGATCTGGCTGGCTGCTGCTCATTCCAATCTTTTTACTAACGCTGACGTATGCACTATATGATAACGGTCTGTTCCGTCAGCTGAATATGTTTGCATTATTTGCATTGATCATTTCTCAAACGGTGCTTATGACGAGCAGTAGTGTGAAGCCATGGTACCGAGGCGTATTTTATACAGAGCTATTATTTCTGGCTTTAATTAAGCCGTTTGCTTTTATAGGCGTACCGTTTAACCTAGTTAATGATCGTTTGAGAGGAAAAGAGAAAGGTGAGAACTCGGCGAGAAGCAAGTTTGGCAAAATATCGCTAGGACTGCTCCTGTCCGCACCTATCCTTATTGTCGTTATTGCGCTGCTTGCTTCAGCGGATGAAATTTTCCTATCTTGGCTGCTTGAGATTCCGGGCGCCATGGATCGTTTCTCTTTAGGGGAGAGCATCTGGCGCATAATCGTAGCAGCAGTATTCGCCTTTTATGCTTTTTGCTACATATGGGGATTGCTCTTTAATAAGGCAACAGATACAACAAAAAACTCACCGACAGACACGCCGGCTGCTGCGATACAGCCAAACGGACGTATCGAATTTGATCCCATCACTGCTGGGACGCTGCTTGTCAGTATTAATATCGTTTACGTGCTGTTTGTTATCATTCAGTTCTCCTATTTGTTCGGAGCGGCAAACGGTCTGCTGCCTGAGGGAGCTGCGTATGCCGAATATGCACGCAGAGGTTTTGCGGAATTAATTATGGTTGCACTCATTAACGTTTGCTTGCTTATGTGCGGTTTGCATCTTATTCGGCGCACTAGCGCAGCAGCGGAGTGGATTCGCAAGCTGTCTCTTACCGTGTTGATAGGCTGTACAATCATTATGCTTATTTCCGCTTACAGCAGGCTCTCTTTGTACGAGGAGGCTTACGGCTTCACACAGACAAGACTACTCGTTCATGGCTTTATGATTTATCTGGGCTTTTTGCTCGTCATTGCATTACTGCGTATATGGAAAGAGCATTTCTCGATGGGCAAGGTCTATATATGCATATCTATTATTGCATTTGTTGTGATGAACTATATCAACATAGATGCGCGGATTGCTGAGAACAATGGTGATCGCTACGAACGAACAGGTAAGATTGATATCGCTTATCTCGGTACGCTGTCCACAGATGCGGCGCCGGCGCTGCTAAAGCTGCAAGCGAAGCATCCGGAGTTGAAGGGGCTGAACGGAGTAATAAATAAGCTTCAGGATAAGGCCCATAAGCATAACAAGTGGCAATCTTGGAATCTATCGAAGCAACGGGCTAAATAATTGGAGAAAGGCAAGGTCGTTTGTATGATGAAAATATCCCTTTTTGATCGTAGTATTCGACTTATCCTCTCACTTGTCGGATTTCCACTGTTAATCGTACAGTATTTGATAACGGTCTATGAGCAAAAAAAACATAAACCTACGGGGTGGCATGCCGACATCGGCTCACGCAAGCTGCATGTTACCGTGACGGGTCATGGTTCGCCAACAATTATTTTAGAAGCGGGGATGGGCGGTTGCTCGCTGGATTGGGCACTCGTTGCTCCGGCGCTTTCGACGAAGGCGAACGTGATTACTTATGATCGCGCAGGGTTTGGCTGGAGTGAGGCGGTGCTTGATCTGCCTACTTGCAGCGCTTATGTTGATGATTTGCGTTCACTGCTGAGAACGCTTGGCGCAGCTCCGCCCTATTTGCTAGTTGGCCATTCCTACGGCGGGATGATTATGAGGCTGTTCGCCTCGCGTTATCCGGAGGAAGTATGCGGCCTTGTGCTTGTAGATGCGACGCACGAGAGCCGCTATCTGCCGGAGCAAACAACCGCTGGCCGGCAAAAACAGCTGTTTAGCCACCGTTCCCAATATAGACTAGGCTATATGCTGGCGCCGCTTGGCATACCGAGATGGCTGAAGCAGCATATCGGCTCTAAGCGTTTGCCGGAAGAATGGCTGGCGCCAGTACGCGCATTAGGTTACAAGGCAAGCGCGTATAGGGCTGTCTATGCTGAGCTGCTTAGTACGACGGAAAGCAGCCTGCAATTAAAAGCTGCCGAGCCGCTTAAGCAGGATTTGCCTGTTATCGTATTAAGCGCAGGGAAGCAGAATGAGGAATGGCAGCAGGGGCAGCGGAAGCTTACAAATTTGACCAAGCGCTCGAATCAGATTATAGTCGAGGATAGCTGGCACTCTATTCATATTCATAGACCAGATGCTGTCATTCACGCTATTAATCGTTTATTAGATGAAATAGATTTGTCTAGTTATCGCTAAAATGTAAGGAGTTTTGCAGTAATGCGCATGACCAAAAAACGTTTGTTGTGGATTTTACCATTAGCTATTCTTGTAGTAGCCGCTTTTCTTTATTACGAGAATAATGCGATCGGAATAACAAAATATGAAATCAGCTCAGCGAAGCTTCCTGAAGGAGTCAGCTCTTACCGTATCGTTCACTTAACAGACCTTCACAGCAAGTCCTTCGGCAAGGAGCAAAGCACAATTACGAGCAAGGTAAAACAGCTGAAGCCGGACCTCATTGTGATGACAGGCGATTTGGTTGATAGCAGAAGATACAATGCAGAAACTAGCCTTACCTTGATGCGCAAAATGACGGAACTGGCTCCTGTCTACTATGTGACCGGAAACCATGAATATGGCCCGAGGTTAATCACATTACAGAAGGCGTTGAAAGAGCTGGGCGTCCATGTGATGCGCAACAAAAGCGAAATGATAAAGCTGGGTAATGGCGAGATTCGAATAGCTGGCGTGGATGATCCGGTTTTTAATTTAAAGGCTGATGGCGATGTTGCGAAGCTGAATGAAAATATGGCGACGGCTATGAAAGCAACCGAATCCGAAAACAACTCCGACACGCTCACTATTCTTTTATCGCATCGCCCGGAACTTTTTTCGGTCTACACGCAACACAAAATCGATTTAACCTTCTCCGGCCATGCGCATGGCGGACAGGTGCGCTTGCCTTTTTTGGGTGGGCTCGTGGCCCCGGGGCAAGGTTTCTTGCCAAAGTATGACGGAGGCAAATATGTGGAAGGCGGCACAACGATGATCGTCAGCCGCGGACTCGGAAATAGCATTTTTCCGCAAAGAATATTTAATCGCCCAGAGGTTGTACTGGTTGAGCTTACGCGTCCGTAACGCTTAGCATCCACGAAACTATGTGGAAAAGCTCTCTTTCTAATAGCAAAAGAATCCAATGGCAGTCCAGCAAAGCAGCAGCGAAATGAGTTCGATTTCTCGTCGAACTTGTTTCGCTGTTGCCGCTTTTGCAATAAATAAGTTCGTTTCGGCTATGTCCAAAATACTAGCTATACTATAGAATGAAAACGTTCCTACTAGTCATCCAAACCACCAAAGGAGAGTCATAATGAAGATGAAGAAAAAAGTAAGTTTAGTGATTGCTGCTCTCATGTTGTTTGGAAGCGTCATCAATTCTGTTCCGAGTTCGGTAAAAGCAGCTGAATCGGCAAGCACGGATACCCAGATTTCCATCCTAGGTACTTCGGATATTCACGGACGTTTTATGCCATGGGATTATGCTCTTGACGGTCCCAATCCCACGGGGAGTTTAACGCAGTTATTTACAATAATCAAAAAAGTTCGCGAAGAGAACCCGAATACGGTTTTACTGGATGCAGGGGATATGATTCAGGGCAATTCGGCTGAATTATTTAATGATCAACCGAAGTCTCCGATGATGGTAGCCATGAATGAAATGAACTTTGATGCATGGGTAATGGGCAATCATGAGTTCAACTTCGGGATCGATGTGTTCAATAAGATTACCACTCAGTATAAAGGTCAAAGGCTGGGCGGGAACATCTATAAGGACAATGGTGATCGATTCTTGCCTGCGTATACCATTATCGAAAAAGCTGGCATAAAAATTGGAGTTATTGGAATGGATACGCCAATGACGACTGAGTTTGAAAAAGGAACGGATCATCTAGACGGGATTGTATTCAAAAATCCTGTTGATGAAACGAAAAAAGCAATCAAGGAATTAGAAGGTAAAGTAGATGTAATGGTTGGTCTTATGCATATGGGACTGGAGAACGAAAATGGTGTACCAGGTACTGGCGTAGCTGATATTGCCAATGCGAACCCGGAGCTGGCTGCTATTTTTGCAGGTCACATGCACAAGCTTATTAAAGAGGATACGGTGAATGGCGTTTTAATTGTTGAACCGGATAAATACGGAACGCATGTTTCTCGTATCGACCTTACGTTCACGAAGCAAGGTGATAAGGTAGTTCTTAAAGATAAGAAAGCTGCTGCATTGCCTGTTAAAGCGGCTGATGGAACGACTGAAGTATCGGATCCAGCATTGGAATCCACGCTGCAGCCGTATCATGATTTTGCTAGGGCAGATGCGAATATCGAAGTGGCACAACTTAAAGGAATGAATCTTGTAGCTAAAAATGAGATTAATGATATTCCTACTGTACAAATTCAGGAAACACCGTTATCAGACTTCTTTAACGAGGTTATGTTGTATTACAGTAAGGCAGATGTCGTTGCTCATCAGATTGATAACGATAAGGCGCGGCTGGATGTAGGTCCTATTAAGAAAAAAGATATTGCCTATAACTATCAGTTTGCTCTAGGAGAAATTACCGTTTACCAAGTAACGGGTAAAGATTTGAAAGATTACATGGAATGGGCAGCAGGTTATTTTAACTCAACACGACCTGGCGATGTAACGGTTAGCTTTGATAAGACACGCCGCGCTTCCAAATATAGCACCAACGATTTTTTTGGCGGCGTCAAATATGAAATTGATCTAACGCAGCCTGCTGGCAATAGAATTACGAACTTACGTAAAATGGATGGCAGCAGCATCAAATCGGACGATGTGATCAAACTCGGTATGAACGCATATAGGATGGATGCACTTAAAGCCAAAGGTGGAGCACTTGAAGGACGCAACTTTGAGCAGCTTTGGTCTTCGAAGGATGCAAGCACATTTGGCGAAATGGACGGAACCATTCGTAATCGTGCCATTGCGTACCTAAAAGACGTGAAAAAAGGTGTATACGAGCCTAAAATTCAAAGCAATTGGAAAATTACAGGTGTAGATACGAAATCTCCTGAACGTGCAGATGTAGTTKAGCTTATTAATACTGGTATATTGGAGATTCCGAAAACGGAGGATGGCAAATATACCAATGTAGCCTCAATTAACATTTTGGATGCGGTCACTGAAAATGAAATAGCTGAGTTGTCTAACAAAGCAAAGGTGGAGCAAAGTCTATTTGCCGGCGTGAAGACAAAAGGTGAGTTCTACCATAAACTGAATGCGGCGATTAAGGCGGCAGTGACTGCCCCAGAGGTAACTACTCCGGAAGTAATCATTCCAAAGGAACCAGTTAAGCCTAATCCTAAACCTGATCCTAAACCAACAGTAAAGCCGGTCGTTAAGCAGCAAGCAAAGGTTACAGCATACTTCTTGAATGTTCGTGCTGAAGCTTCTTCGAAGGCAAAGATTTATACGGCTGTACCAAAAGGTACTGTTCTTGAAGTGTTAGGAACGGAGCACGGCTGGGTGAAGGTTTCGTATAAAGGGAAAATAGCATATGTGTATGGTAAATATGTAGATATGATTTAATATTTTATTTTAGCTTAGTGCCCAGTCTTTGTAGACTGGGCACTTTTTGGGTAAATACTATTTTCCAAAATAGACAAAAAGAGACCCACAGCATTCGGTGCTGTGGGTCTTCATTATATATATTACAAAAGGGGGTTGTTTTCATTATAGTAGGCTTTCATTAAAACGAGATGAAAATTATATTTCAAGTTTATTACAAATGATTGGAAAACGATGTAATACTCGCTTGCATATCGAGGAGAAGCAATGAATAGACTTGTTAAAAGCAGAAAACTTGTCCGATTATGCTTGTCTGGAGAGGGTGGGAAATTACGATATGAAGCATTCACAATCGAGTATTGCGATATTAGGGATAGGTACGGCGGTTCCGCCTCATCTTGTTGATCAAGCGGATACAGCGCGAAGGTTAGTCGATGCATTAAGCGATAAGCCGGATTCCGCCCGGTGGGGAAGAAGGATTTTTAAGCAATGCGGCGTGCAAAGCCGGTATACTTGTGAACCGAATCTGCTCGCGGAAGCAGCCGAATGCCGCTACCTGCCGAGCGCTTCACCGGAGACCGCTCCCTCGACAGCGGAACGTATGGGGATATACAAGCGGGAATCCGTTCCACTTGGGCTTCATGCAGCGAGACAAGCTTTGGCAGATGGAGAGGTTGATGCGGCTGAGATTACACATCTTATTACGGTCAGCTGTACCGGACAATTTTTGCCCGGAATGGATGCAGCGATCATACATCAATTAGGACTAGCCCCCACGATAACCCGTATCCCGCTTAATTTTCTCGGCTGTGCTGCGGGGCTTAAAGCCATTGGCCTGTCACGTCAAATTGTATCGAATGACAGTAACGCCAAAGTACTTGTTGTATGCGTCGAGTTATGCACGCTTCATATTCAGCCATCTGGCGATAAGGAATCGTTATTTGCCGCTTCATTTTTCGGGGACGGAGCTTCAGCCTGCGTCATTGGTGCGGGCAAGCCGCATCACAGGCCTATTTTTGCGCTAGGCGAAGAACGTTCGGTTCTGCTGCCTGAATGCGCAGAGGAAATGGTGTGGGAGGTTGGCAACCACGGCTTTGACCTATACCTTTCCCCGCATATTCCGAAGCTGATCGGCGAGTTTATACCTGCGGAAGTAAAGCAATTATGCGGGGATGAAGCGCTGGATCTATGGGCAATCCACCCAGGCGGCAAAGGTATTATCGATATTTTGCAAAATAAGTTCGAGCTTACGGATGAGCAAACCTCGCATAGCTTAGGCGTGCTGCGCGATTACGGCAATGTCTCCTCCGCTACGATTTTGTTTGTTCTGAACGCCATGAGATCGCATCTTCAAGAAACAGGCTCGGAGCGAGTAGGCGGCATTGCACTCGCATTTGGTCCAGGCTTAACCGCTGAGATGATTAAGATTGCTTATGTTCCCGCTGTACTAACGGGGGATCAAGAGCAAATGGCGGACGAGGCTTATGTCTAGAAGCTTGCGTCATCGGGCTGCAGCTGCCGAGCTTATGGATGATTTTTCAATAGGCGGGGCTGAGCTGCATGAGGCTTTGCGCCAGCTTCGTCAACTGAACCGTATTTTTGTTGCAGCCGCACCGACGATTTACGGCGTTGAACGACTTTGGGAGCAAGCGAATAACCCGAGAAGCCTGACCATTCTTGATGTTGGAGCGGGCTCAGGCGATGTGAACCTTGGGCTGCTGAAATGGGCGGATGGACGAGGAATTGACCTTTCTATTCAGCTAGTGGATATAACGGAAGAGGCTTGCGAGGAAGCTAGGTTGGTTTTTCAAAAGGAGCCCAGAGTCCAGATTAAGCAAGGAGATTTGTTTGATTTGGCGGATGGCAGTGCGGATATCGTAACGGGGACGCAGTTTTTGCATCATTTCTCAGAGGAGGAGCTGCCGCATGCAGCTGCAAGTATGCTCAAGGCAGCACGGCTTGGCGTGGTTGTCAATGACATCCACCGTCACTGGATCGCATGGGCTGCGGTATGGCTGACGACTCGGATCATTTCCACTAATCGATACATTTTGCATGACGGTCCATTATCGGTTGCCAAGGGTTTTCGCGCAAAAGATTGGAAGCTTCTTGGCCAAAAACTGAGCAACGGTTCTATCAGCTACAGCTGGAGACCTTTGTTCCGATATGCGGTCGTTATTAGCAAGTCACATAACAGTCCATTTGACGGAGCTGAGTAAAATGACGCGTATACTGGATGCAGCTGTGCTCGGAGCGGGCATAGCTGGGAGCAGCTTAGCCAAAGCGCTTGCCGATAAGGGCTGGGAGACGCTGCTGCTCGATCGTCAATCATTTCCGCGCCATAAGGTGTGTGGAGAGTTTCTATCTCCCGAAGCGCAAGGAACACTACAGGTGCTTGGTTTAAGCGAGTCTATTAAAGCGCTGGGACCAAGCCTGATAGAGCGGATACGTTTAATTTTCGAAAATGGCGCTGAGATCAATATTCCGCTTTCAAGTGCGGCATGGGGTCTCAGTCGATATTCGCTTGATGCCGCGCTCCATCAAGCGGCGCAGCAAGCGGGCGCAAAATTGCAAACGGGAACGACAGTGACGGCAGTGAAGCCTACTGATTTTGGCTATTCCATTGAAACAAAACAAAACGGTAAATTCAGCTCAGTTGAGGCTCGTACTGTCATCGCCGCTTGGGGAGCAAATAAGCATGCAGGATTACCGGGCTACAAGCAACATCAGACGGCGAAGCCCTCGTACATGGGCGTGAAATCCCATTTTCGCGGCATAGCTATGGAGCCGGTTGTTGAGCTATATTTCTTCCGCGGCGGTTACTTAGGTTTATGTCCGGTAGAAGACGGGCTTGTGAATGCTTCGGCTCTGCTCGCTCGCGATAGCTTTGCAGATGCAGGAAAGACGATACTGGGGATTATGAACGCCGCTGCAAGGCGAAATCCGAGGCTGCATGAGAAGCTCGCGCTTGGGGAGCCTGTTCAAGGAACGCAGGCAGCAGTAGCGCCTGTTCATTTGAACCATAAGCCGCTCGCGTGGGATCAGCTTCCGCTTCTTGGCGATGCAGGTGCGATGATTCCGCCGCTTTGTGGAGATGGAATGTCCATGGCACTTCGCTCCGCTGCTCTATGTGCTCCGCTAGCTGACAGCTACTTAAATGAAAGTCTTACTATGGCTGATTGGAATCGTGCGTATACGAGGGCAATTAAACGTGAATTTGAGGGGCCGCTGCGATGGGGAAGCTTCCTGCAATGGTTATTTCATATGCCGACCGTTTCTAGTTGGCTGCCAAACGCCGCGCGAATAGCCCCTCCACTTGCACAGGGGCTCGTCCGGGCGACGAGATTAAAGCCATTCCGGATGTAAAGGCGAAGCCAATGAGCAGCGTGCGGATGTGACTGACTTTGGAGGTGCATATTCATGGGGATGAACGGCCTAGCACTTCTATCCTTTCGCTTTCCGCGAGTGTGTATTTTCTTATGGTCAATTGCACTTATCTTAGTTGGCAGTCATGCGCTTAGGCTGGATTCCGTCGTACAAGACCATGGCTTGTATCCGCAAAAGGGAAGTTATGCAAAGGTGCAGCAGGTGCTCGCATCCGATTTTAATCTGTCAGAAGCACCGGTCATGCTGCTATTCGAGAAAACGGACAACTTATCGAAGTTGCGATTTCATGCTTTTATTGAACAGACGCTTCGGCAGGTGAGCGGGACTCAGGGTCTGACTAATATTATTTCTCCGCTTGAGCGGCAGGAACTGCAGAAAGGGAACTACGCGTACGCAATGCTTTCATTCGACGCTCCACCTTATCGGATGGAGGATACGCTAAAGCAGTTAAATCAACTTTTGCCCGCCTACAGCGGAATTTCGATAAAAGTGACAGGCAAATCAGTTATTCAAGGTGATGTAAATGAGGCTAGTCATGCGGATTTAGCAAAAGCAGAGCTGATCGGTATACCGCTTGCTTTTCTGATCTTGTGGCTTGTTTTCCGTAAAATCATTATTGCGCTGCTCCCCATCGTTATTGGTATAACGGGAGTGACGATTGCTATGGGAATTGTATATGGAATAGGCACCCAATTGCCGCTGTCCAATTTTGTTCTGAATGTGATTCCGATGGTGGGACTTGCCCTAAGCATCGACTTTGCACTTATGCTCGTTAGTCGATTTCGCGAGGAACTCGGAGGGCATAAGCAGCCTATCCAGGCGCTTGCTGCAACGATGAAGACAGCTGGCAGAGCTGTTTTTGTATCGGCAGCTTGTGTCTTCTTGGGTTTGCTGAGCTTTATCTGGATTCCGCTGCCCATGTTCTCGTCCATTGCGCTCGGAGCGATGACAGTAGTAGCCGTATCGCTGCTGCTCGCGTTTACGCTGCTGCCTGCACTGTTTGCGATTTGCTTGCCTTCCATGCAAACGAAAAAAACACGCCCGATTGGTACCAGTCGTTCATCCGTATGGGATGGGCTTGCTCATTTGGTAATGAAACGGCCCATGGTGATGGGGATGCTGGCAGGGGGCGTGCTTATCCTATGTTTGTTGCCCCTTAGTAGAATGGAGACTGCTGTTCCAGATGAGGCTTCATTGCCTCAAAACTATGAATCTCGTTTGGCCGCTGAGACCTCAGAGGCTGTTTTTGAGCTGCCCTCCACATCAAAGGTATGGGTTATTGCTCGCGGGGATAGCTTGTTTCTGGAGCAAGCGGATTGGATGAATGCCTTTGAGCTGACGAAGCGCTTGGAGCAAGACCCGAGCGTCTTGAGGGTGGACTCGGTATTCTCTAGGCTTAATTTGTCACCCGAGTATTTGACAACAATCATGCAGCGGCCACTGCAAAATAAGAAATTCCAGCCGGCGCTCCAGCCATTTCTGAAAAATAATCAAATGCTGCTGCAAGTGACGATTGCGGGCGAACCATCCTCTCGCGAGACGATGAATTGGCTGAGGGAGTGGGAGCGAAGAGGGGAATCATCAAAAATATTCTTCTCGCTTGGTGGAGAGGCCAAGTATGAGCAGGAAGTATTCGATCATGTTTTTGGAAGCTTAGCTTATGTGCTGCTCTTTCTATTCGTTACGAATTTCATCGTGCTTCTTGTTGCCTTTCGTTCCGTCCTCATTGCTCTCAAAACTATCCTCCTCAATCTTCTGAGTATAGGAGCATCCTTTGGTATTCTGACATGGATCTTCATGGATGGCCGATTGGGGATTGAGCCGAGCAGCATTGCCATTATGATTCCGGTATTTATTTTTGGATTAGTATTTGGAATTAGTATGGATTACGGCGTTTTTCTCATCTCGCGCATAAGCGAGAAATTTCATCATACGCGCAGCAATAAGCAGGCTGTACGAATGGGGCTTTCCTCCGTCAGTCATGTGATAACCGCGGCTGCAGCTATCATGATCGTCGTCACCGCACCCTTTGCATTTGGCGAAGTAGTAGGCGTAAAGCAGCTCGGCATCGGCATTGCGACGGCCATATTTATTGATGCAACAATTGTTAGAATGGTGCTGGCACCTTCCTTAATGCTCATGCTTGGAAAATGGAACTGGTGGGCTCCGAGCTGGTTGAAGCAATAGAAATCGTATGCGTATTGCGGCTGCTTCGGCAGTCGTTTTTCATTTGCCTATTTGAGGACAAGCATAATTGCGCCTTATTTTTATTTCTTATAGCGGGAATTGATTTGTGCTATAGTTTGAATAATCATAAAGCAGAGGAGACATTTCATGTATATACCTCAATCGTTTGAAGTGACGGATAAAGAGACATTATACGCTCTGATGGAGCAGAATAGCTTTGCTATATTATTTTCACAACATGAAGGTAAGCCCTGTGCAACGCATCTCCCCTTACTGTTAGATGAAAGCGAAGGTTATTTGTATGGTCATATGGCAAAAGCAAATCCGCATTGGGCAAGCTTAAAAGGGGAAGTACTCGTTGTTTTCACTGGAGTTCATTCGTACATTTCATCCTCTTGGTACGAAACGCCAAATTCCGTGCCGACGTGGAACTATACCGCTGTTCATGTGTACGGTCATGTTGAGCTCATTGAAGATCATGCGGAGCTGCTCAAAATCGTAGACCAATCGGTTAGCCATTATGAATCAAGCATGCCAAATCCGTGGAGCATGAGCCAAGCTGATCCAACGTACATTAACAATTTGTCCAAAGGCATTGTTGGATTTAAAATTCATATTTCAAAAATAGAAGGCAAATGGAAGCTGAGCCAAAATCATTCCAAAGAAAGACAAGAACGAGTCATCGATGCGCTGGAATTACAGAAGGATGTTCAATCGAGGCAGATTGCAAAGCTGATGAAGGATAATGTGAAGAGATCATCTTTGTAGCGCATGAAATAAATAAAAAAGGCAATGAAAAAACCAGACGAACACGCTTGTAGTGTTTGTCTGGTTATTTGATGTACATATGACGCGTAGGTTGTTTAATCCGCTGTGGCAACAGCCTGCAGCTTGGCGCTTGCAAGCTCGCGGACTGCTTTCCATTCTGCCAAATGTTTTTCTAATTGGTCGATCAGCGCGCTGACTCCTTGAATGAAGTCAACTTGACCGCTCGCTCGAATCGCTTCAATGGATTGAAGGATATCCGAAGACAAAGTCATGTGAGAAGGAAGGGCTGCAGTCAGCTCATGAAGAGCAAGCTCAATGGACGCAGAAGAAGCTGGTAGTTGGCTAGTCTTTGGAGCTGGTTCAGAATCAGCTTGTTCTTGTATGATTTGCTTCTCTACTTTCGAAGCAGCTGCTTTGGGCTCGGCAACAGGTGCAGGCTTGGCGCGCTCCGCTTTGTTTTGCTCATGAGTTGACCAGGTTTCGATGAGTCCAGCGCCTGATTTAAATAGCAGCTTGTCCTTCGTGCTGTCAGAGATCGTTTTATCTTTAAACAGCTTGGCGATTTTTTTCACGTCGCTTACTGGCAGTTCATCTCTTGCTGCAATCAGCGCTAGTGGATCGCGGTGCTCGATCGGCAGATCCTTTAGGGGGAGCAGTTGATCTTCGGTTAGCTTATCCTTCCTAATCTCAGTGCCGCCAACGATCAGCTTCTTTACGGCATTGCCAAACTTCAGCAGCTCACATTTGTTTTTGATATACGATTCAGGCTTGCCCAGCTTGCCGGACAAAAATTTGGTGGAGCTCTTAAACTTCGAATCGTTCAACAGCTTATTAAACGCCTCGGCCTCTTCAATCGGAGAGAAGCCTTCGCGCGTCAAATTTTCCGCTATTTGCTCCAAATATATTTCCATCTCGTCTGTTACGGTTGAGACGATACAAGGAATCGTTGGCCGTCCGAGCATTTTGCTCGCCTTATAGCGGCGGTTCCCATAAATGATTTTATAACGTYCGTTGCTTGTTGTTCTTACTTTAATCGGTGAGAGCAGGCCTATTTCTTCGATGCTTCTCATTAATTCTTGCAGCGCTTCTTCGTCAAACTGGTACCTCGGCTGATCGGTATCCTCATCAATTAAATCAGTAACAATTTCAATGATATCCATAGGTCTCTCCTTAATTTTTTGTTTACTAGAATGCATGGCGTCATTTGTTCTTCGTTCGTCTGTTATGTAAAAGTATTGAGCATCCGATTATGATAGTGGCTTCCTCTATTATATCGGATCTTTTGTTAGGAATGGTTGCAAGATAACATTTTCAATGAAATGATGCAGCTTCTTCCGAGAGAAGACTCATCAATTTGGACAAACAGGTGTTCTGATTAATTATAGCAGATGGCACGAAATAGTGACACTAGCTGGAAAGAGGGTACCGATATGGAGGGGGAGAATGGACAAAAAAAGCCAAACCCCGTGAACGAGGCTTGGCTTAGGCTCACAAATTATTTAACTGTTTTATTATAGTTTGCAATTTTTTCAGTGATCGCTTTGGCGGCATCATCAAGTGCTTTTTGCGGTTCTTTTACGCCAGTTAATGCTTCTTCAATCGCTGTCTCAACAAGCTGACGCGCTTCAGGGAATACGCCCATCACTGCGCCTTGCGAAGCAGGGGAAGGGATAGAAGCGTGCAGTTGATCAACTGCTGTTTGGAACTGTGGATATTTTGCTAAATTATCGGCAACGATTTTTTCGTCATAAGCTTTTTTTGTAATTGGGAAGTAACCAGTGTTGATGTGCCAATAAGCTTGTGTTTCCGGCTTAGCTAAAAATTTGATGAAATCCCATGCTGCTTTTTGTTCAGCTTCAGGCTTGTTATTCAGAATCCACAAGCTTGCTCCGCCAACGACAACACCGCCATCCTTCGCATCGGCAGGTTTAGGCAGGAAGCCAGTACCTACTTCAAATTTGCCAGCCACTGAATCTACAATACCGCGAAGCGAAGCGGTAGAATCTAAGGTCATAGCGATTTGGCCAGCTGCGAATGCTTTTTTCGTATCGTCTGTTTTACGTCCTAGGTTAAGTGCTGATTTGCTGTCAATAAGATCCTTCCACCATGACAATGTTTTAACACCAGTCTCATTATTCAATTGCGATTCTGTAGCGGAAGCTGTACGTCCGTTGCCATTATTCAAATATTCTACGCCTTGGTTTGCAAAAAATTGCTCCATGAACCAGCCATAAATTGCGAATGAAGCACCTGTTTGACCATTTTGCGTAAGCTTAGCAGCAGCTTCCTTCACCGCTTCAAAAGTTACTGGCGCTTTTTCTGGATCAAGTCCAGCAGCTTTGAATAAATCTTTGTTATAATACAAAATTGGGTTTGATGTGTTAAAAGGCATGGAGTGAAGCTTTCCGTCAAATGTATAGTAATTTGTAATATTTTCTTCTAGCTGAGAAAGGTCATAATTTTCCGCATCTACAAAAGTTTGAACAGGTGTAGTTGCTTTGGAGTCGATCATGAATCTTGAACCGATTTCGTATACTTGAATGAGTGATGGTCCGGATTTGGAATCCATCGATGCTTTCATTTTATTTAAACTCTCGTCATAGGTTCCTTGAAACACTTCTTCAACGACTACATCTTTTTGAGAAGCGTTGTAGTCTGTAACGAGCTGGGTTACTGCTTTGCCAAGTTCTCCGCCCATGGAGTGCCACCAAACAACTTTAACAGGTTCTTTTGCCGTTTCGGTAGGAGCTGCTGAAGCTTCAGTTGAGTTCGTAGCAGAAGGCGCCTCTGCATTGCCTTTGTTCCCAGAGTTGTTGCCTCCGCAGGCTGTGACTACAAACAACATTACCGCCATCATAATCGTCAAACCAGACCTAAACCTTGCTTTCATTCTTTTTCTCTCCCTCTCTACTACTTTTTTTGTTTATAGTACATTTATGGAAACGTCTATAAAGACGGAGCCACCTCATTCATTATCCTTTTACAGCACCAGCAGTAATCCCTCGTACGAGCTGCTTTAATCCAATAATGAGCAGTAATAAGGAAGGCAGCAGCACAATAGCTACGCCGGCTAAAACGATGTTCCAGCTTGTCATTTCTTCGAACTGCAGCATGCTAATGCCGATCTGTACGGTTCGCATCTTATCGCTGTTCGTTATGAGCAGGGGCCAAAGGTACATATTCCACGAGTTCAAAAACACATACACAGATAATGAAGCTATGGCTGGACGTGAAAGTGGCAGTACGATAACTAAGAAGTGGCGGATATGCCCGCTGCCATCTATTTTTGCTGCTTCAAAAAGCTCGCGAGGCAGCTGTAAGAAATATTGCCGCAGAAGAAACACGCCAAACGCAGACGCGAGAAAAGGAATCGTCAATCCTTGATAGGAATCCAGCCATCCCCATGATTTTACCGTCAAATAATTGGGGATAATGGTGACTTCCCACGGAATCATCATGGTGGAGAGGAATAAGGAAAACCAATATTTTTTGCCTGGAAAACGGATATATACAAAGGCGTAAGCAGCCATGCTTGCGATAAAAACTTGACCAACCATAATAATGGTCGCGATAAGAAAGCTGTTCGCTATGAACGCACCAACGGGAATAAGCTCAAATACGGCAGAGATGCTGCCCAAATACACGCTATCGGGAAACAAGTCAGGCGGAAATTGAAGAGACTGCTCAGGTGTCATCAATGCCTGTAGAAATGTGTAAATCAAAGGAAACAACATAGCGATGGAAAGCAGTGAGAGCAGCAAGTACACACTAGAGCGGCGTAAAAACGGCTTTAATCCGATCATTGGTAATACACCTTCTTTTCTACAAACACAAACTGGATAATCGTCAAAATAAGAATGATAGCGAATAGGACTAACGACAAGGCGCTTCCAGTCCCGAACTGGTAGTTAATGAACGCTTCTTTATAGATGGAATATACGAATACCTCTGTTGATCCGGCAGGTCCGCCTTTGGTTAGAAGATGGATTTGTCCAAAGGATTGAAAGGAGCCGATGATCGAGATAACAGCTAGAAAAAATAGAGTAGGCGACAGCAGTGGGAGTACGATTTGCAAAAATGCACGGAATGGGCCTGCGCCGTCAATCTTTGCGCTTTCGATCATGTCATCCGGAATACTCTGGAGACCGCTCAGCACGATAATGTAGTTGAAGCCCGATTGCATCCAGATGGTCATCATGGATATTGATAATAAAGCTGTGGATGGATTGGTAAGCCATTGGATGGGGGCAATGCCAAGCGTTGATAGGATATAATTCAGCATTCCGAGGCTGGGGTGAAAGAGGATCATCCAAATGACGGCTGCAGTACTTACGGACAGCGCGAGCGGCATTGCGAACATGAATTGAAAAATACGCATGGCTGGCAGCTTGATATGGGTGAGTGCGGCTGTAACGATTCCAAGTACAATGCCGACAGGAACGGTGTATAGTGTGAATAGGCCTGTAACCGTCAGGCTATTCCAGAACATTTCCGATGAAAACAGCTGTGTATAGTTATCGAACCCGACATACTCAGCGACTCTTCCTCTGGGATCTGTTAATTGGAAGCTTAAATAGACTGATTTCAGCAATGGATAAAATAAAAATACTGTAAATAGCAAAAGTGAAGGAGCCAAAAACAAATAACCAAGTGCGTTCTCCCTCAATCGATTCGTTTTAGCCAGTAGTCGACTAGCAGCGTGAGAGCTATGTGTACGCTTAGCGGCTAGAGTAAGCTTGCCTTCTTGCATGTTCATTCCCTACCATCCTTTCACATCCATGTTCTCCATTTAGTGTAGATTTCGAATGTTCGAGGAATGTTTTGAAATTAATAATAAATTGTAGATCGCTAGCATTAAAGGATAGGCATGCACTGTTAGTGAATTGTAAAATACCGGAACATTTAAATCGTGGTGCTCGTTATTAGTTGAAAGGGGGGGGGGATGATGAAACGATGGACGAGTGCAGGCCTCATCTTATTTTTGACAGTAGGGATGCTCCTGGCTGGCTGCAGCAGTAAGCCGTATGGTCATTACCGTGATGACCAAATGATTGGTTTTATTAACGGTTTGAACGAGCAAGAGAAAAAAATTGAATTCGATATTTCTGAGTGGACGAAGCGCGATGAGCCGGGTCCAGCTATAGAAGATTGGGGCGTAGAATATGAAGCCCTCGTGCTTCCAAGCACCAAAATAAACAATGAAGCAGGCGATAAGCTGAAATGGGAGGACTTGAAGCAAGGACAGATGGTTCAGATCAATCCCTCGCGTACGGAGAAGATTACGGATACGCCGGATGAGCTCATTGTTTTATCGATGTCCAATGAGCAGCTTTTTAAGAGAGCAGGCTTGTTGGCAAGCAAAAAAGGCAGCTACCGAACGACAGTTATATACGAGGATGGTAAGGGAGAGCCTTTTGATATTAATGACATCGAGAAAGAAGCAAGCATCATGCTTAATGGTGGCTACAGCATGATGGCGTACAATCCAAACGACGTGCTAGATATAAAGAAGATGTTTAATATCGAGCAATTTCCAGTCATTTTAGTATTCAATACTGAGAAGCTAGCGCTAAAAACAGATCGTCTGGAGGATGCAGTAACTTTTTTGAAAACTAAATAGAGTTGCGCATCAGCCAAAGATTTTATTTAATGAGATAAAAGATAAAGCATATTAAGGTGGGGCTCAAAATGGAAGAAATACAAGGGGATTTATTAACATCGGAAACGTTGAAATCGGATTTGATTAAGCTCGGCGTACAACCTGGAATGACGGTTATGATGCATACCTCGATGAAGGCGCTTGGCGGTTTTGTATCCGGCGGGCCGACTGCGGTAATTTTGGCGATAGAGTCATGTCTGACAAGCGAAGGTACACTTGTTATGCCAACGCATACGCCTGATTTGTCTGATCCTGAAATTTGGCGATACCCGCCAGTGAAGGAATCATGGTGGCAGCCGATCAGAGATACAATGCCTGCTTTTGAAGCAGACCTGACTCCTTGCTTAGACATGGGAGTTATAAATGAATGTTTTAGAAAACAAAATGGCGTCGTTCGAAGCAATCATCCACAGGTTTCTTTTGCAGCGTGGGGCTCCCAGAAGGATAGGATAACTGCAAATCATAGCTTGGAATACAGTCTGAGTGAACAGTCTCCGTTAGCGAGGCTTTATGACTTGGAGGGCTGGGTGCTTCTGCTGGGCGTTGGTCATAATAAAAACACTACTCTTCATCTAGCGGAGTATCGGGCTGAGTATGCAAATAAAGCAGAAACGATTAATAAAGCACCGATGCTTGTAGACGGAGAGAAAAAATGGGTTGCGCTGCGCGACGTTGATTTTGATACGGATGATTTTAATCATTTAGGCGAGTGTTTTGAGAAAGAAACAGATCATGTTAGCAGAGGAAAGGTCGGTAATGCGGACGCGCTGCTCATGCCAGTTAAAGCTTTAGTTGATTACGGAGTAAAATGGATGGAAGCTAATAGAGGCCGCTAGTTTCCCTTTTGTAATATTTTTCCCCAATGTCGAAATACGGTGGTATGATGAGAAATATAACCATATTCATCAGGCAAAGCTTTCAAGAGCAATAACTTGCTAGTGAGCGAACAGAGGGGAAGCGAACGAATGATAACGCTATTGAAAAAGCATCTGATTGTCCGTGTTTTATGCGCTATGACCGTAGTTATGATATTGATCGCGGGAGGCTACATAGGAACACAAGTAGTGCAAACCAATTCTGCAGTTGAAGAGGCGATTAACAGCTACAATATTCGAATTGCAGAGAGCTATGCGGCCACGCTTGAGTCGGGGGAATTTACGGAATTTCTCAAGCAGCCTGAGGAAACAGAGCTATACTGGTCAATTCGCCAAGAGCTCAGCTATTTCCGTTCGCAAATTGGCGCAAGATACGTCTATTTTGTTCGTTTTGATGAAAATCGTGAACCGAGAATTATGATTGACGGTTTGCCTAAAGATGATAGCTCAGCTTCCCCTATTAATGAAGTAACAGATATGCCGGCTTCGGCGGTTGAACATATTTTTGCTGGAAGAAACGCAAGCTCTCCACTAATTGAAAACCCGGTATATGGTTCTTACTTGTCTGCCTATGTACCTTTGAAAGATGACAGTGGCGCAGTGGTTGGAGCAATTGGCATTGATACGGATGCCGCTGTATTCCAACAGCTGGCTAAGAGTGTCATAAAGGAAAGCATCCCACTCTATATCATGATGCTAGTCATCACGCTTGTTTTAATCGGGGCGATCATCTGGTTTGTCCGTCGTTCGCTTCAGCCTCTGGAGACGGTAACTGCCAGTGCTGAGAAGATGGCTTTAGGTGATCTGGTGGAGGCGAATGCGATTTTGCGAGCAAAGCCAGTCAAATCTGTTGATGAAATAGGTACGGTATACAAGGCGATGCTTACGATGTCCGAGCATTTGAATGAGCGAGTTCGAGGAGTAGTTGTCAATGTAGAAAAGACGTCTGAGCAGCTCGTTTCATCAACACAATCCTTTGCAAGCAGTGCTGATCATATGCTGCAAATGGGCGAGGCGATGAATGGTTCAGTTCAGCATATTTTCGAGGGTGCACATGCCCAGAAAAAAAGTGCAGACGACAGCGCACTTGCGATGGAGGAAATTGCGCAGGGAATCGTTAAGATTGCGGAATCTTCATCCACCGTTTCGAGTGCAGCGGTACAGTCACTAGAAATCGCACAATCGGGCGAGCAAGCGATGATACAACTGAACACACAAATTAAAAATATTTCGGCTTCTGCCGGTCAGACACTGCATATTGCAAGGCAATTGCAGAGCTATACAGGTGAAATCGGTCATGTCATTGGCTCCGTTCGCGATTTTGCTTCCCAGACCAAGCTCCTAGCACTAAATGCATCGATTGAAGCAGCGAGGGCTGGTGAGCATGGAACAGGCTTTATGGTTGTAGCGAAAGAGGTAAGCAAACTAGCGGAAGCTTCTGCTTCCTCCGTACAGCAAATTTCATTGCTGCTTGGCAATATTGAAATAGAATCAGGGAAAATTAGCGAAGAGATGGAGAAAGCCTCAAGAGATATTGAAGACGGAGTTTCTTTATCGGGTGAAGCAGCCGAATCTTTCTTGCATGCTGTTGAATCGTTCCGACTTGTGAGCGAGCAAATTATGGAGGTATCGGTGACGACGGAGCAGTTAACAGCTGGTTCTGAGGAGGTAGCCGCTACAGTGAGCAGTATTGCGCATATCGCAAGAGATGTATCGGATCAAACGGAGCAAATTCAAATGCTGACTGCACAGCAGCTGGACATGATGAAGCAAGTACATGATGTGTCTGTGGTGTTAAGCTCTAATACGAAGGATATGAGACAAGCCATTGCTCAGGTAAATGTTTGATTTAAGCAAGTAAAAGGCTGCCAATGCTGGCAGCCTATTTTTTATTTGCATATTAACTTATTACTTAAGCTTCTATGGGCTTAATCGCTTCATATACATAATTTTGTTTGCCGTTTGATGGTGCTTGGCCATAGTTGTAATCAGCTGACACAATTACATCGGAAAAACCAATGTTTTCTAAAATAAGCTTAAACTCTTCGACACCGTACCAACGTAAGGCAAATCGCTGCAGCTCAGTTTGGATAAGAGCGCCGTTGTGCCATTTTTCATATTTAATATATGAAATCTTATATTGATTGTATAAGTCGGCTTCAACAAGCTTGTCTTCCATGGTGATGATGTCTCCATCCGGCAGGTTGAATGTCGACGTACCGCTGTATTGCCCACAACTGAAATTGTTGTCAGGCAGAAACAGGTCAAGTATGATACGTCCCCCTGGCTCAAGATGATTATACAAATTTTTTAGAGCCAGAAGTGATTCGTCTCGGTTCTCTATTAATAGGAATGAACCGCCTGGGATAATGATTGCTTCATAGCGATGAGGCAAATCAAGCTGTTGCAAATTTGACTCATACAGCTCAGTAACGAGCCCGCGTTCCTCACAGCGTTGACGGCAGGATGCGAGCATTTCCGCTGAATAATCAACGCCATCGACTTGCAGCCCTGCTTCTAGAAGCGGAACGAGAACACGACCAGAACCGGCCATTGCTTCGAGAATACGACCCTTGCAATCTTTCAGTCGATCTTGGTAATATTCTAAATCGCCACCGATAGATTGACCTGTTTTCTTGGATAAATCATAGACCACTGTACAAAGTTCTCCATAATAACTAAACGACATACGTAATTCCCTCCGATAATTAGATGTTTACGGAAGGGATTGTAATGATTATCCCTTACGCACCTTAATAATGAACGTACCGGAATGTAGTTTTTGCATGATAACCACTCGCTTTCTTGTAAAGTTATTATAAGTATAGGCAATGGGTAAATATAGGTCAATATTTCCAGAAAAAAGATATTTCTAAATTCTCATTTACAACGGGTTCATTTATACTATTAATGAATGTTGGTCTATGAGAGGGTGATTATGGAATGCATGTAAACTGTATGTTGTGCAGAAAACCATTTGATATTAATCACAGTGATCCTCAATATCGAAGGCTCATTGAAAAACAAACGAAGTATTATATTTGTCAGTCATGTCATTCCAAAACAACAAAAGAAGCCAGTGCTATGAGCGAGATTAAGCCAGAAGGCCTTGATCCCAAAGGGTATGACAAATTAATAACTTAATTGTCTATGCTTTATGATGAACAACTACAAAACCGACCCACAAAACCCACCCACAAAACCAAAACACAAAACCCAACCATAGAACCTACACACGACACTCGGTAACGGACAGGAGAGACCTTATTTGCCGTAAATCGTACTTTTTCTCGATCTAACGGACATAGGATCTCTTATTTCATGATATCCGAATGAATTTGGGGTCATTTTGGGCAAATAGAGGATCCTATGTCCGTTAGAAAGCAAATTAGCCTTTATTTTGAGAAATAAAGGCTTATATGTCCGTTAGGACGGAACCTAAGCACAGTCGAGGTAATCAACGAGCCACATCGTATTTATTTATTGAGATGAAGCTTTTTATCCAAATATTTAAGAGCTTTCTCCGTACAAACATCGCTCAGCTCTGCTTTGACGATAGCTCTGGTCTCTGCTAGATTATCGTGAGCAACAGCCTCTTTACCAAGTGTGGTTTGAAGCCAGTGATCTGAGCTTTCAAAGCACATGCTGCTCCAACCGCCATCGAAGTCAGCTTCCTGTGCCCCGGTAATCACAATGTCAGCAAAGTTTTGAAGATCAACAAGCGCCCGATCGTAGTCTTTCTTCTGCTCTTTAGCAGTCAGCCGGCTTTCCTTACGTAAATTGCGTGAGTCGATATTGCCTGCTTCCTTAATAATATGATAAATATTTCTGGCTTCTTGGGACATAAGCCCGCTGCTATAACGTTCCTCAACGCTTTTTCCTTGGGATAACAAGAACGGGATATGAGGAAACAAGTCAACGTGAATAAAGGTTAGTTTGCTGCCAAAAAACTTGCCATATGCCGCATGCTCATCCTTTACGATTTTAACCCRCCATATCCACGGATCAAACTCAGTTTCTGTATGCCAGCTGTCACTAGGAACCACGGCAGTGAGGGACGGATGCTCAGGGATAAGGTCAGAGAATGGAAATATCTTATATTGACTGACTAGCTTTACGAACTCTGGATAAGTAGTAATGCTCATATATACACTCCTTATAACGTTTACTCCTTTATTCTAGTTTTCTCCTGTCTAATCCTTCCATACATCGACTTATTAAATTTGATTTAAAAAAGTAACTTTTTTACAGTATCTGGCGTCACTATAGAAGAGGTTAAAATGGAACAGCTTTTTGCTCATGAAAGGACTGGCGAAAAAGTGAAAGGAACATTCGTTTCAGCTGTCATTACGGTGCTGCTTCTTGCTGGTTGTGCAGCCGAAAGTGTTGGCCCAAAAGCAACAAATGTACAGGAGCAGCAACGGGTTCAAGCTAAACTAACAGGGTTATTGGATAAGAAGACTAGTCCTTCATTTAACATCACAGATGCGAAAGAAATATCTATTTCCAGAGCAGCGGGTGCCAAGTCTGTTGAGTCAGTGTACACGGATCAAAGGAGGCTGGAGGCTTTTGTCAGCGCTATAAATACGGCAGTACAAATGCAAGGGATTTTAAATATGTCGAAACCGATCTTTACGATTACGGTGAAACAGCCAATCGTGAAAAACACCTTCAACCTTTGGATAAACGAGAGTTCTAAACAGGGCGTTATTATGGATGTGAAAGATACACATAAAGGCTTTACATTAACAAAGGAAGCGACGAATGAATTACTCCAAATCATTCAAGAGGACTCACAGCTCACTGAGCAGAGTGAGTTCGTTATGCCGCTTGCCTATGAGAAGGTTCAAAACGATCAGAAGGTTGCGAAGGTAGATCACTTTCAAATGGAGCAGCTTATTAAAGAACAGAACATTAGTGGCGGAAAAATTAGTATTTATTCGAAGTCGGGCGACGTTGAGCAAGTGTATGGTGCTTTCGAATCTGAAGCTGGTCTTTATGAGCTTGGGGCAGTCGGAGGCATGCACTCACAAAACAATGATGAGCTTCTATCGGTCAAAGAGCTAGAGCTTTATGGTAAGTCGCTTATTCGAATCGACGGTGTCTTTGGGGCAAATGCACCGATACACAACTATTTTGAAATGAAAGATGGTAAACCTATTCCATTCCTGCTCGTAGACACGGGTCATGCGAAAGAAGTGGATGTAGACGGAGATGCCATCGAAGAAGTGGTCTCGAAACACGGTCTACCACTGCTCACTTTTGTTTACAAATGGGAGGATGGCGCTTTTAAAGTTGGCGAAGTGGAATCGCAACAATAATAAAATTCGCAGGAGGTTTTAATGATGAAAAAATGGATAAAAGCAACGACAGCTGCACTAACAATAGCGGGTGTACTTAGTGCGGGTTCTGCAACGATGGCGGCATCTGCACCCAAGGCAACCATTAAAATGTTCATCGATGGCAGGCTCCAAGATGATGTGCTCAACGTGAACGGCAGAACAATGGTGCAGCTCACAGCCTTTAATGATCCTGAAAAACTCAAATATTCCTACGAAACGGCTACCAAGACGATTGTGATTCAAAATCCAGCTCGGAAATTGACTGTTCGATTAAAGGACGGACTAAAATCAGCTGATGTAAATGGGAAAAAAGTTCCCTTAGATGCCCCAGTTACCGTAAAGAAAGGACGTACTTACGTTCCAGTTCGTTTTGTTACGGAAACACTTGGCGGAACAGTAGGAAGCGACAGCACAGGGAAACAGATTATTGTAAGAACACCGTCGGGTGAAGAGCGGTTTAAAACGCTGAGAAATGGCGATCTTACAGAAGCGCGAAAGCTAGCGATTCATACTCCTGGAGTTGACAATGGGATGGATATTGCACCATATGGTGAAGGCTTCACTTTCGTGTATACTTTCCCTCAAGGGGAGGCACTCCGTTATACCTTGGAATATAGAGGTTTAATCACGTATTATGAAATCAACGATAGCGGTATTAGTGAAGTAAAATGGCAAAAGGATCTATTGGGGAAAAACGGAGAAGCGGGCAAGGAACCAAAGCCGTTTGGCGATTCCGTCTATTTCTTAGATAACTTTATGGCGGATTGGCTGAATTATGGGACAATTGACAGCAACGGAAAGAAGACGGAACTAGGCTCTATCGATCGTTATACGAATAAAGAATTTGCTAATGTCGTCATTTTACCAATTGAGGGAGAAGTACGAACAGATATTAAATAATTAAAGGATTCTATAAGGAATTAGAGAGGAATTAACATTGATTAGAAAAATAGACATCACAGATGCTGCCATAGCAGAGGAAGTATTGCGTATACAGCTTCCATCCTATAGGGTGGAAGCAGAGCTCATTGATTTTTATGAGATACCGCCATTAAAAGACACCGTAGATACGCTGCGTAATTGCGGGGAGACCTTCTATGGTTATTATATTAATAATGAACTGTGCGGAGCCATCGCCATCATGATTGATAATAACATCATAGACATTCATCGGCTCATTATCCACCCTGACCATTTTAGAAAAGGAATCGCGAAGCAGCTGCTTCAACACATCGAAAGCGTTGGAGTCAGCGGAAATGTGATCGTCGTATCAACGGGATCTAAAAACGCTCCTGCGGTTAACCTTTACAAGCAAAGCGGATATGTTGAAACGGGAGTTATTAAAGTGGAAGAACGGCTATCGCTCACCTCCTTCCAAAAAACATTAAATTAACTCTGCTCTCGCACGTACTGAAGGAGTTTGATGATTTGTATCAGTTAGCCAAGGAGCTTAGCGGCTCTCAAGAGATTACCGTCTATGAAGCCAATCAATTATTTGGGGAGATCGGAAAATATCGCTTCTTGCAGTTCTCTGATCATGCGATTCAAGGGGCGATAGATTTGAAGGATCCGAAGCGAGTCGTCATGGAGTATCCGCGTGCGATCATGCATCTGATGGAAAATAACGATCAATCGTTCGAAAATGTTTTTATGATTGGTCATGGAATTGGAACCATCGCCGGACACTATTCCGATAAACGATTTGTGATAGCGGAAATCAGTGAGAAGGTAGTTGAGCTGAGCAGAACTTATTTTAGCTATAGCGAGGACAATGTTGTAATTGGAGATGGGCGGCAGATCCTTGAAAATCAGGCGTCCGGCGGCTTTGATTATATTATTTTGGACGCCTTCACGAAAGAGGGGACACCGTATCATTTAACGACATTGGAATTTTTTGAGTTAACGAAAGAGAAGCTGAACGCAATCGGTTCGATGATTATGAATCTCTTCGGAAAAGTCAGAAACGATAAATTAATTAATTCAATTTATTCAACGCTGAAAGAGGTCTATCCGTATACGAAAGCCTTCTCTCTGCCTGCAGAAGATTTAGCCGATACTCGTAATATGATCATCGTCGGTAGTAACAAAACGCTCAGCTTTCAATCACGGGAAATGGCTGGTTTCCTCGAAATAGAATTAGAAGAAGGGCATCGCATCGCGGACAAACGAAAAGGATGAACCGACTATACGGATCATTTGTTGTCACGTATGATTTTTCGATATTCGCGCGGCGTCATGCCGACAATTCGTTTGAAATGGGTGAGGAATGCATCGATATTTTTGCAGCCGACCTCTTCCGCAATGCTGCTAATTTTTAGCTGGGAGTTCCTAAGGAGCTCGCAGCTTTTTTTTATGCGCAGATGCTGCAAGTAATGCAGGAAGGTTTGTCCGGTATGCTGCTTGAACACTCGGCTGAAATGCCGCTCGCTCCACTCGCAGCGATTTGCAAGCTGGCTGATGGTTACATTCTCATGAGCGTGCTGCTCAATGTAGTTCAGCACATGATGGAAGCGGGCGGAAGAATTCTCTTCTAATAATAGCTCCTTAGCGTCCTTCATTAATCGATAGACGGATAGAAACAGCTGCACTAGCAGCGTTAGCAAATAAGCCGATGACCCACTCCGCGGGAGCTCATATTCACGCAGCAGGCTGCGAAATAAATCTTCAATAACACTATCCGAGTCGAACAAGGAGTGGAAAGTGGATGCATCATTAAAACAGGTTTCCAGAAAATCAACGATCTCCTGATCGCCAATCCAGTCTTTCTGAGATTGAAGGAGCGAGGGCATGAAGACGCAATTATATACAATTAATGGTGAGCTGTTGCGTGAAGGTGTTGAAGGACGAAAGACATGCGGAATGCCAGGCGGCAGAATAAATAACATCCCTTTATAAACGGGGACGACGTCATCCCCTATATGATGAAAGCCCTTGCCTTCAGCTACATAAGCAAGCTCAATGAAAACATGATTGTGCAGCGGCAGATCAAAGTCTTCCTCGGCGCGGTTTACGAAGATGAATTTACTCTTTTGAAAATATTGCTCGCTCTCGTAAAGCAGCGTATGCTTGCTTGTCATCAGCTTTCATTCCTTTCATCCGATGTCGTTTTTCAGGGAATAAATGTCCGAAACAGGGGTAATTGAGTAGCATGATTTTACTATAATTAGAGGTAGAATGCACGTGCAAACCTACGATTACTCGCTTAGAAGGGGCGGAATAACATGATGGATTGGGATTGGAAAGCGAATTGGATTTGGGGCGGAGAAGCTGAAAGCCCTCGCAATGAATGGCGCTGCTTCAAAAAGAGCTTTGATGTTGCACCATCATCGGATGATTTTGACCAAAATACTCAAACAACACTGCGAATTAGTGCGGATTCTCGCTATGTTCTTTATATTAATGGCAAGCAGGTAGGACGCGGCCCTGTACGTTCATGGACCGTTGAGCAATTTTATGATGTGTACGATATTGGCCATCTGCTGGTGCCTGGGCAGTCAAATACGATTGCGGTGCTCGTACATCATTTTGGCGTAACGACCTTTTACTATTTAAGAGGCCGCGGCGGGCTGCTTGTGCAGTTGGATAGGAGCAGTGAAGAGGGAACGCAAACGCTGCTTGAATCAGATGATACTTGGAGCACAGCTATTCATGAAGGCTATCATACACGTACGCCTCGAATGTCTTGTCAGCAAGGCTATTCTGAGTATGTTGATGCTGGTTCATGGGACAGCGATTGGACTACAGCCACGGGTAGTGGTGATGCTTGGGAGAAAGCAGCGTTACTAGGCGTTGTTGGCACTGGACCGTGGAAGACGCTAATAGAGCGGGACATTCCGCTGTTAGCAGAGTACCCTGTTTATCCTTCCCGCATTTTATCTCTGAGCAGCGTTAAGTCCTTTAGCTTCTCTACGTCAATTGATATTCGCAATCAAATGGTTGAAGGCAGTGAGGACCATGCAAATGTTGTCGGCTTCACGGGTTATGCGGCTACCATTCTCTCTGTCCAAGAAGACGCGGATATTATACTCGGGTTCCCATTTGCGAGTGAGTGCGTAAGAGCAGTCTCAATTAATGGGGTGAAGCTGGATTCGGATCAGTTCACAGGAGTGCTCCCTGAACGTTATGCAGAAGTGACAATTCAAAAAGGCGAACATTTACTCTTAATTGATGTGAGTGGAAGCATGCATACAGGTCAGCTGCACCTGGGCATCTACAGTGAAGTTCCGATTGAGGTTCGATCACCGCTAGCTTCTGAGCAACAGTCAGTAGGTGCATCAGCTTTTATTAGCATTGGTCCTTTTGACAGTACCGTATATTTGGATCATCAGGAATCGAGACAGATTGATTTTGAGGATGCGTATTATAAGCAAGTAATAGATAAGGTATCTTCCATTCAAGATTTGGATGCCTATTCTCCATATATTCGTTCTATTAATGAGAGTCTAGTAAGTGAAGTAGATGTATTCGGTCTCTCTGTCTGGAAGAAGGAAAGCACTCCACATGTTATTCCGGTGGCTTTGCAAAATCTTGTTATTCCGAACGCATCGCCGGGAGTTATTCCGATGTATCCAGGTCTAGATACAGAAATTATTATTGATTTCGGCAAGGAGCTTACGGGTTATCTGTCATTTGAGGTTGAGGCAGAAGCGGGTGCTATTTTAGACTTTTACGGATTTGAGTATATGACAGAGGATTATCGCCAAGATACGTTTGGACTGGACAATACTGTGCGCTATGTATGTAAAGAAGGGAGACAGACTCATGTCTCTCCAATTCGCAGAGGCTTGCGATACTTGATGCTGACTGTCCGAAATGCGAATACGCCGGTCAAAATACAAAATGTTCATTATATAGCAAGCCATTATCCAGTAGCAGAGATTGGCAGATTCCAAAGCTCAGATCCTTTATTGAACGACATATGGGAGATTAGCCGCCATACGACGAAGCTATGCATGGAAGATACTTTTGTGGATTGCCCAGCTTATGAGCAAGTTTTCTGGGTGGGGGATAGCCGCAATGAAGCACTGGTTAGCAACTACTTATTCGGCGTAAATGATATGGTTAAACGATGCTTGCGTCTTGTACCGGGATCGAAGGATCAAACGCCTTTATACGTAAATCAGGTTCCGAGCGGCTGGAGCAGCGTTATTCCGAACTGGACCTTTTTCTGGGCTATTGCATGCCGTGAATATGTTGAGCAAACAGCAGATCTTCATTTTGCCCAAGAGATGTATCCGCATATCCGTTTTACGCTAGAGCATTATTTGAAGGAAATCAATGAGGATGGATTGCTCGCTATTAAGGGCTGGAACCTGCTCGACTGGTCGCCGATTGATCAGCCTAACGATGGCATTGTCACACATCAGAACTGCTTCTTAGTGAAGACGCTGCGAGTTGCCTCTGAGATGGCTGGTTTTTCCGGTGATGAGGAAGGGCGCTCACGTTTTGCGGCAGCAGCCGATGATCTTCAAGCGGCGATTAATCAGTATTTGTGGTCCGAGGAACAGTCTGCCTACTTGGATTGTATCCATGTGGATGGACGCAGATCAGACATCTTCTCCGTGCAAACACAGGTGGTCGCTTATTTGACAGACGTTGCGCAAGGAGAACGTAGAAGCATTATGGAGAAGTATTTGCTGGAATCGCCTTCCCATTTTGTTCAAATCGGCAGTCCATTCATGTCTTTCTTCTATTATGAAGCATTGTCAGCATCGGGACAGTATTCTACGATTGTTGAAGACATCCGTCGCAATTACGGGCAAATGATCGAGCATGACGCGACAACTTGCTGGGAGATGTATCCGAACTTCTCGGAAAATAGAGCGAATCCGAATATGCTGACTAGAAGTCATTGTCATGCTTGGTCGGCAGCGCCAGCTTATTTCCTTGGACGCGAGGTGCTTGGCATTCGCAGTACAGCAATGGGCTGGACGGAGGTCGAAATTAGTCCTAATCCTTGCGGTCTTACTTGGGCGAAGGGCAGCGTTCCTCTCTCCGATGCAGGGCAAATCGATGTATCGTGGAAAGTGATCGATGAGAAAATCATTGAGGTTTCCATTCAATCCCCGGCATCGGTAAAAGTGAATGTTAAAATACCAGAAGGATACGAAGGTATCGTTCGGGAGAAAAAAATCTTTTAGCAGAAGTATCGGTTGAATTACGCTCAATGGAATGAAGATGCAAAAAAGCTCTCGCTGTCAGTAGACAGTTGAGAGCTTTTTTTATAGGAGCGGTAAAATGCATTTGAATTATTTTAGTATAGATCGAACATGTTGACTTCATAGCCTTGTATCTTCAAATATGTAAACATCTGCGCCCGATGATGCTGAATATGGGTCGTAATCTCAATCAGCCATTTTGCCTGTACCGAACCGTGTTCTAGATAAAATGGTTTTGTTTTCTTGTGCAGGAAATCCTCATCCGGAAGACTTTCCATATAAGCTCTGACTTCATGCAAACCAGTCGTGAGCCAAGCAATTAGTTTCTCGTGGTCTTGATCGGCAGCTATATCCGCTTCAAGCTTGCGGATGACGGTTTCATCGTTCTCCTGAAGAATGAGCAGATCAACCGAAGGAATAGATACGATATGTTGGACAAGCTCCAGCAGCGTCCTCATATTGTCATGCGGTCTGTATGACCAATGATCGGTTGAGATTTTGCGAATCAAATTGGAAGAGGTTTTCGCGATATGCTCCAATTCCTCCAGCAGTAATCCTTTTACTTCATTAATAGTTTGAGATTGCATTGCCTTCACTCCATTCTTCTTAATTATAGTATTGTTGTCACCCTTAGTGGGCTTAATACTGATTGTAGCTTATAATAGTGACAGTAGTTGTCATAATTAAGAAATGAATGGAGAATCAATATGTCAAAATCGAAACGGCTCATTGAATTGATGATGACTGTTAATAGAAAACGTAAGTTCAACGTCAAAGAACTCGCGGTTGAGTTTGAAGTGTCGACAAGAACGATATTGAGGGATTTGCAAGAGCTGAGTGAGCTGGGCGTTCCGTTGTATTCGGAGGTAGGGCCGCATGGCGGGTATCAGGTATTAAAAGAAAGGATATTGCCTCCGATTGCTTTTACGGAAGAAGAGGCTGTTGCGATATTTTTTGCCAGCCATGCTTTGAGGCACTATTTATATCTTCCCTTTGAACCTGAATCATCCTCGGCACTCAGCAAGTTCTATTATTACATGCCTGGTGATGTGCGGGATCGTATTGATCAAATGAAAAATCGTGTTGATTTTTTCACGCCTGCTCGGCAAATGAAATCCCCTTATTTATCGATCTTGCTTGAAGGGGCTATTCACCAAAAAGTGTTGGTTATCGAATATGAATCACGAGAAGGTCGGTCAAGCCGTCAAATACAACCGATTGGCATATATGCAAGCAACGGATTATGGTACTGTTCCGCTTACTGTTTTCTTCGTGCTGAATTGCGGTTGTTCCGTTGTGATCGAATTCACTCCGCTGTAGAGGAYACATCTGATTTGGAAGCGCTGGATTTGCGGCATGTAAACCTTGGGAATAGCGATGAGGTTTTTCAGACGCAGGAGACATATGTTAATCTTTACGTTGAATTAAGCAGAGAAGGCTTGCAGCGCTGCGAGTCTGAGCTATGGCCGCTGCCCAAGCTGAATATTCGCGAAGATGGTACAGGCTGGATAGATGGCGATATTCGAAAGGTTGATCTTTCGTTTTATTCGAAGTTTTTTATGGGTTTAGGTAATGAAGCAACAGTTAAGGAACCGGTTGAACTAATAGATCGCATGAAAAAGATATTAACTGAAGTCATGGCTAAATATGCGTGAAGTTAAAGGATAAACAACAAAATAAAATTAATTTCAAAAAACACTTGCATTAGTAGGCGAGTACATGGTATATTCTTATTCCGGCCAAGAAACACACCGGAACAAAAGAAAAACAAGCAAGACAAACGATAGAAAAGTTTGCTCTTTGAAAACTGAACAACGAGTAATAACTGCCTTGCAAATCCTTCGGGATGAGCAAATATAGCGATAAAAGTAATGAGCAAGTCAAACACCAATTTGGAGAGTTTGATCCTGGCTCAGGACGAACGCTGGCGGCGTGCCTAATACATGCAAGTCGAGCGGAGTTGATGAGGTGCTTGC